>CAMKGM010000022.1 GCA_946412245.1 uncultured Bacteroidales bacterium | reverse complement strand
CTGTGGGTATCGCCAGCCCCAAGTATCCCAAGAACATTGTTAACATACCGATGGTAACACATTTGCCGTATCCAATTTTGTCGGCAAGCATACCACCGAAAAGCGGTGCAAAGTAAACTACTGCCAAAAAAATGGCATAAACCTGTCCTGCTTGCGCCTCGCTCCATCCGAATTTTGCTTGCATAAACAGGGCAAAAATCGCAAGCATCGTGTAGTAGCCAAAGCGTTCGCCAGTGTTGGCAAGCGCCAGGGCAAAGAGGCCTTTTGGTTGATTTTTGAACATGGTTGATTGTTTTTAATCTGTTATTAATATGTATTGTTTTTTCCGTTTTTTAACCGTAAAGCACATTTTTAGTAGGTTCTTGCAAAAAGACCAAGTGCAAAATTACAGATTATTTGTCCAACAACAAAAAGACCGGGAGGCAAATATAATGCCTCCCAGCCTTGATGAATTGTTATTTGAGATGCGTGGCACCGGGCCACATCATCACAAGTGATTATACTTCAGATGCCTGTTCTTCGGCGCTACCCTCAGCAGGCAAGGTTTCGTCGGCAGGCTTGTCGCTTGTTACGCGCTCAAGCCACTTGACCATGCCAACCATCACGCCCATCGAAATGAGGCAGAAACCGGCAAACACTGCCCAGCACTGCCACTGATGCGGGAAGCTGTTAAGCATAGTCACACCAAGGGCGATGAACAGATTACCAATAGCAGTAGCGCACAACCACAAGCCCTGGCAGACACCTTGCAGGTGTGATGGAGCCACCTTTGACACGAACGACAGACCCAGCGGCGAAATGAACAGCTCGGCTACTGTCAGGAAGAAGTAAGTCACAATGAGCACCCACGGACCGGCTTTCATTGATTCCTTCATGGCTTCGGGCAATCCCTTGAATTCGGCACCCGAGGGATAACCATTAGCGGCTGAGATAGCGATGAGGAACAGATAGGCACATGCCGCCACAAACATACCTAGTGCAATTTTGCGCGGAGTGGAGATTTCTTTGCCATTTTTAGCCAGTGAAGCAAATATCATCATAATGATGGGCGTGAGCACAATCACAAAGAACGGGTTAATGCATTGCCAGATTTCAGGAGCAATAGAACTTGTATTACAGAAGTCGCGGGCAAACACCGAAAGCGACTGGCCATTCTGGTGGAACGAGAACCAGAAGAACACAGCCACGCCAAGCACGGCAAACAGAGCGTACATGCGCTGCTTAATCTCCTTGGCATCGGTCTTCACTTGATTCTTGCTAACAGAGGCAGCCTCTTTAATTTTCTTGATGGGGTTAGGCAGCGCTTTGCGAGTAGCCACGAAGATCAAGAATGATATGATCATGGCCAGAGCCGACGCAATAAACGAGTAATGCACACCGGTGTTGAAACTCTCAAGATAGTTAGTGCAGAAGTTTGCCATGTCGCCTACCTGCCCACCATCTATGATAGAACCCTGAGCAAGAGTGGTGAGGTTCTGCATGTCGTCGCCTTTCAGTGAGCCACTCAAGAAATTATGACACAGGCGAGGAAGGTCGGCATTATAGATGAATCCGTCCAACTTCAGCATTGCGCTACGCAGCAATGGAGCAACGAAGGGAGCAATCACACCGCCAATATTGATGAACACATAGAAAATCTGGAAACCCGAGTCGCGACGAGCTTTTGCCTGAGCCAGTGCCTCAGGACCTTTCTTGGCAGCTTCGGCCTCAAAGTTGTCGTACATCTGACCCACAATAGCCTGCAGGTTACCCTTGAACAAACCGTTACCCACGGCAATCAGGAAGAGGGCAAAGCAGGTTAACACAAGTATCCATGTAGGAACTGCACCAGGGTTGCCACCAAACACAGGTACCGACAGAATTATATAACCAGCCGCCATGACGAGGAGGCCGGCCATAATTGTGCCTTTATAGTTTTGCAACTTGTCGGCAACGATACCGCCAGGAAGGCTAAGAACATAAATTGAGAAATAGAATATGGCATAAATCCAGCCTGCAAGGTCATCGCTGATGCCAAACTTTGAGCACAAGAATAGCAGCAACACTGCATTCATGATGTAGTAGCCAAATCGTTCGCCCATGTTTGACAGGGCAGCTGAGATAAGGCCCTTGGGATGTTTTCTCCTTGCCTCAATGATGTAGTAAATGAGGAAGGGCAAAACCACAATCAATATCGCAAGTAGCATTGCCACCATGCGATTGTTGTTCCATAAATCTTGTAACATAATCAGTTTGTTTATTAATAATTAAAAAATATAATTCTTGAACCTTAACGGTGAATTCACAAAGCCCTATTGCTCAGCCTGCTTACTTTTTAGCGAATAGGCGAGGGCGTAGGCACGGATTTGCTTGAGCATGGCGAGCAGGCCATTGCTGCGCGTGGGCGACAGATGGTCGTGCAAACCGATGGCGTCAATAAAGTAGAGGTCGGCATCGAGAATCTCCTGCGGGGTGCGGTCGCTGAGCACGCGCACCAGCATGGAAATGATACCCTTGACAATGATGGCGTCGCTATCGGCCTGGAAGTGCACCTTGCCGTCGACATAGTCGGCCTGGAGCCACACACGGCTCTGGCAGCCGTCAATGAGGTTGTCGGGGGTCTTGTATTGCTCGTCGAGGGGTGGCACGGCATTGCCCATATCAATGATGAGCGCGTAGCGATCGAGCCAGTCGGTAAAGCCCTCAAACTCTTCGATGATTTCGTCTTGAATATCGTTTATAGTATTCATTGGTCAGTTTCGGGTTATCAAAGGCTACTTTTGCTGCAAAACAAGCCACAAGGAGCCTTGTCGGTTATTATAACCCACAAAAATACTCATTTTTTTGCATTTTCACAACACTTGCGGGCCTAACCCCACAAAAAAAACCGCTCACAGCAGGTGCTGCAAGCGGTTATTTTCTATACACTTTTACCTTTTAGGGTAGCAGGTTATCAATAGAACTTAGCAGAGTTGTTCTTCACCTTGGCCTTCAACAGACAGCAACTGATTTAATCGTTGCTAAACACACTCGAATCTTTAAAAAGCAGACTCATCGGAACCAACAAAACAAAAACAGGGTATGAAGAAGTTTTAGTATTATAGATATTTTTCAAAGACAATCCCAAAGATTCCATTTGCTTATAAATCGAATAATTATACTTAACAAAACTATTGTAGTAATAATCTATTGCAGAATTCAACATATCCATATAAAACGCTTCATAATCTGATTGCTCTAATTTATAAAAAGCCAAAGCTAATTCACTGGATATCTCATAATAAAAACATATAGTTTTATCCTCTAAGGAAACTTTTTTAAAAACCACACCATATTCAACTGTAAATGGAGCTTTATCGTTCAACGATTCAACCATTTTCCGGACAAATTCCATGTCAATAGACACTTTTTCCCCTGGTGAAGAATCTGTTTTTGCCATCTCATCACTAAAACTAAGATATTCTTTATTATTTAGAGTTTGATGCCAAAGAACTTTTCCATAGTTATCCTTCAAACTAGACTCAAAAGAAATACCTGTTTTTGCAAATTCTTTCGCCGTCACACCCAAAGACTTTATCAAAGACAATACCCATAAACGAAAATAATAATCTAAAAAATCATAATTCGTTTCAAACCTATCAACTGATTTCATATAATCTTTCGTATAAGAATACACTATCTTTATGCGGTTTTTGGTAAAAGATAATGAATCTATCTGATATCCGTTTGTTTCTGAATTGTGGATAGGACAATCAGAAGATAGTTTAGATATGACTTTTGAAATATTATTGATTATCTCATTTGTTCTATTCTTCTCAACCAAAGATCTGTTTGCTTTTTTTCTTTGAGTTTTATAATGCTTATTCTGTGCTTGGGCATTAATACTAACTAACAAAACGAAAGTCAATAAAGACCCAAAAACCACTTTAACTATAGAATGTTTCATATTATTCTGATTCTTCATTTTCATTACTATTAATGCAAACATATTTAGGAGATTCTCCCCAATCGTTCTCATCCTTATCACTATCTGTAATTAATGCTGCTAATACAAACATGTAAGTTACAAATGTTGCAAGGTGCAAAACCATTTGAATATTTACGGATACATTAAGGTAACTAAAAAGAATTCCGACCAATAAAAACCCCCAATAAACATAATATGTTTTACCCTCCACATTCACATCGTGCAATCTTCGCATAGTTGCTGAGAACATCAAAATCTCCATTAGCAATCCTATTATAAATTGAGGAATATCTTCCCTCTTTATGAGTATTAGGGTGAAGATCATCCCCATACCAAATAAACGAACTAATAAAAAATACCACCAAAATTCACTTCGACGCGCACGCTCATATGAATTAAACATTTTAAGCATACATAGCGTCCAAGATTTAATCGGATTTAACATGGGTTTCTTTTGATAAATAGTTTCCATAATTAAAAAACTTTAGTAAAACAACTCTATTATCATTTCCATCCCCATATAAGAGCGATAGGAGAAATCTGAATTATCTTCTACGAGGCTTACGGCATACCCTCTACAAAAAACAAACAGTTTCCCCCACGCAATGCCGTATTTATACCCTACATGGGGATAAAAGGCATACATGAGCGCTAACACTGCATTCTTTTGTAGATGAAATTTTGCCGAAATTTCGTGGAAAGAAAGCAAAATGCGCTAATAATATGTTAGTTCAATCACAGCATAACATGTGATGAACATTTGCAAAAATAATTAAAAACTAATTGAAAAACAAATTCAGACACCCAATTATATACAATTTCATAAAAAACCGCTCACAGCAGATGCTGCAAGCGGTTAATCAATATTGTAAACTTTCTTTTAATGTTATCTATTAAAAACTATCTTCTCAAAACTTTTGCAGAGTTGTTCTTCACCTTGGCCGAACCCATGATGGCCTGCGACATGCGACGCGAACCATACTGCTGATCGTAGATGCCATACTGCATCATGAAGCGAGAGTTGAGTTCTTCCTTCTTCATCTGGATGTTGCTGGGAGTGGTCTTGAGCACGCGATAAGCGTACACGCCATTGTTGCCCTTCCAGAAGTTCACGGTGCCAACCTTGCTGCCAGCCACGCGGCCAATGAGGCCACCGTCGCCTTCCATGCCGTTGGGCATCATGGGAGCGGTGTTCACGGTACCCATCTGGTCGTTACCGAAGGTCACCTCGGCAGTCTCCACTGTGGTACCCATAGCCTTGGCATAGCCAGCCACATCCTTAGCCTTGCCCTTGTACTGCTTCTCGAGCGCGTCGGCTTTCTTGATAGCGGTAGCACGAGCGGTGCAGAAGTCCTTGATTTCCTTCTCGCTCAGAGGCATGTATTCGTCGTCATAGGCCTTGTTCAGTGCCACAGCCAGCAGCACATCGTTGTTCTCGCGGAAGATGGGCGAAACAGCGCCTTCCTCAGCTTCATTGTCGGTCAAAGCCCAGCATATCGCACTACGCGAGTTCTCGATGCCTTGACCAGTCATGGGATCCTGAAGTTGAGGAGTGGCGGCGGTCACCATAGCGTCCTTCACCTGATAACCGGCCTTGAGGGCGTTCTTCTTGAAGTTGGCGGCAGTCTTGTTCTTGTTCAAGAAGGCCTGGAACTTGTCGAGAGCGCCATCGCGGGTTGCCTTGCTGGCTACGATCTCGTAGCTTGCAGTGCCCATGGTGGTGAACATTTGCGAAGAAGTCTTGGTAATGTTTACAAACAGAGCCTGCTTGGCATCGCCATTGAACTTGAAGTAGCCATTGCCAGCATTGGCAGTGAACTTGTTCTTGATTGAGTCGGGCAGACCAGCGCTCTGCAGTTGCAGGGTCTGTGCTTCGGGAGCCACCTGCACGCCTTTCACCTTGCTCACATCCTTGCCAGCCTTGAGCATAGCAAGCACAGAGTCTTGGAGTTGCTTGTTGCCTTCAACAGCCACAGCCATGTAGGTCACCGAGTCGGTGAGTACCTGACGGTCCTTTATTTTATATAAGGTGTAGTTGTTGTCGGTAGTGGTCATGTGAGTAGAACCCACGGCACCGCTGGTGATGTAAGCTGCCAGTGTGCTGTCGTTAGACTGCTGACCCATGGTCTTAGCCTGCGACGCGGGAACCATAGCGGTCTGTGGAGTGCCAAACTCGGTCACATTGCGCAGCGAGTCGAGACCCTTCTCACCCTGGAGCAGCGCATAGGCGCGTGAAACCACGGCTTTGCCCTTTTGCAAATCGGCATTGCTGGGATCGAGGTTCACAGCGATGTAGCTGATAGAGCACATGGGATCTTCGAGTTTCCAGTACATGTCTTTGAACTTGTCATAGACTGCCTTGATCTCGGCCTCGGTGGGTTTGAACTTGGCGTCGTCGAGCGTAGAGATTTCCTTCTTGGCATATTCCACAGTAAGCACGTCCTTAGACTCTTCTTGCATAGCAAGACGGTCAATGTCGTTAGGCTGAATAGAATTCTGCATCAAGAAAGCCAACTTCTGAGCGCAACGGTTGTCGTAGATTTGCTTTTTCAAGTTGTTCCACGGTCTCAGGATTTGAACGTAGAAGTCGGGCTGGCTCTGAATGAGCTTGTCGAGTTGCGACGGCGACTGAATGTTCTGCCTGCCCTGAAGTTGCTGCGCCACCTGCTGGGTGATTTGCTGAGCATCGGGGTTAGCGTCGAGCAAACGTGCCATTTCCTCGTTACTCACGCTGATGCCTGCCTTCTCATATTCCTTGTTAAGGATTTTTTCGAAGATCATCTGCTGCAACACTTGTTGCTGCTGAATAGCGGGATCTTGTTTGTTGTTTTGATTCTCTTGGTTAAGCTCGGTGAGACGGTTTTGGAATTCCTGTACTTCGATTTTCTCATCACCGACTTTCGCTGCGGTAGTGTCATTAAAGAATGAACTTGATGCGCGCACGGCCTCTTCAAGAATGAAGGCGAGCAAACCCGCACCAATCACAATGGTCAAAATCACAGCTCTTTTTCTAATTTTTTCTAGTGCTGCCATTAGTTGTTATTATTTTATTTTTTGTATTTTCTTTTAATTATGTTGCTAACAAGCACGCAAAGATAGTAATTTTCAGTTGAACAACAAAATCCGCCACCATTTTTTTCATGGCAACGGATTTACATAATAAGGTTATAGTACTGATTATCAGAAATTTATCAGAAAACAAGCGCAATACCGCCCATCACATTCAGTTTCTGTGCTCCCATGCCCATGGTCACATCCCACTGCTTGTTGAGCAAGTTAGAGGCCTGTACCCAGAGTGTGAGGGTCTTGTCGAAGCGGTAACTGGCGCCTGCGCGCAGGTTTAACACATCACCCATTGCACTGGTAGCCAAAAAATTATAATATTCTTCCTCTACCCATGGCATTTCATCTTCATAGAAATAGCTGTTCACATTGTAGCGACCACCACGATAGTCAAAGCCCACATTCACGGTGAGGGCACGCAGCGGATTCACCTTGAGGTCCACATTCACCACCGTCTTGGCGCGGTCAAGTCCCAGCGTGTAGCCCTTGATGTACTTGCCGCCAATATCCCTGCTCTGCGGAGCAAAAACAGCCTTGACATCGAGTTCGGCCAGCGAACGATACTTGTAGTTGATTTCAGCACCCACCTTCACGCCACGTGTGTTATAACTGCTGTAGTAGACAGGGGCAAAGTACTGATTTTGGCACAAATACTTCAACTGGTCATAGGGGTAGCAACTGATAAAAGGTTGTGTGCCAAGGGGCATTTGGTCGGGCCTAACTCCATTTGCAATGCTACTGTAGTAACTATCAATGGGTACATTCACCAACTGATCGTTTTTGAAGACACCATAGCCGCCATAGATTTTCATGCTGAAACCGCGGAACGGACCAATCTTGAAGCCGAACTCGGCATCAATGGGTGCAAAGGTGTTGTTGTATCCGCCCAAGGGGTCGCTATAGCGGTTAATCGCAGCCATTGTTGAGAGCGTGTTGAGCCGCTTGCCACCTTGAGCAATGGCATAAAGCGTAGCTCCACCGGCAAAGTTGTAGTCAATCTTCACATTGGGTGCAACCCTGATTTTGGCGCCGTCGCTAAACGAGAAGTTGAGGTTGGCACCCAGCGTCGCGCTGGCACGTTCGCCCTGATAGCGGAAGAACGGATGCAGCGTGATCATGGTCATGTGGTCAGTGAAAACATCGCCTGCGTCGGCCTCAATCGAGCGGCTCAGATGATCAACAGCCACATCAGCCCCGACTCCCGATGTTCCGGTCAACTGATAACCGGCACCCAGGTTCACGTTGATATGACTGTCTTTAGCCCCTTTATAAGCATTTGTAAAACTGCGATTGTAGCCGGCAAAGTTGTAGCACAACCCCACATGATAATCAAATTCGCGGTCGCTGATGGTCACGCGGCTCTTCCAACTACCATGCACTTTAGCATCGATAAACGTCTGCATGTAATCATCCCAATTATAAAATCCTGTCAGGTCCTGAACCTGCTGCTTGTTCATGTCAGTGCCGACAACGGGTTCAGTCAGGTTCAAACCACCATAGTAGTTAAACTTGTCGAAGTGGAGCGACGCGCCCAGTGCCATATCGCCACGACTAAAGTGCTGATTCAGGTCTATTCCCAGCACATTGTCGTTGAATTTCTGCTTTTGTTTTTCGTCTTCAGAAATCATGGTAGTGGTGTTCTTGCCGCTCCAGGAACTGTTGTGTTGCAGCCAGAAGCTAAGCTTGGTATTGGGGTCGTCAAGCACTCTGTAACCGGCACTGCCGGTCATGTTGAGCTGCGTACCAATCCCAAAGTCGAAGTAGCCACGCTTGGTGCTGAAGATGTGCGAAGTGCGGTAGCCATAGGGTAGCATCGTGGGAATACTCGTGGCAACGGCAGTGGGCTGCGCCCAGTCGCTGTAACTGAGCGTGGTGGGAGTTTCGTTCTTGGATGGCTGAACCACAACGGGCAAGGCGCTTTTCTTGGTCGCCTTCTTCTCCACGGGCACAAAGTCCTTCTCAAGGGTAATTTCCTTATTGAGTTCCTGTGCTTGCATTACTGATGTTGCCATAGCAACAGCAAGCGAGCAAAGCAATATCTTTTTCATTGTCCTAATTATATTTGGGTTGCGGTATGTTATTTCTTGTTATTCTTCTTGTTCGAGCCCGACTTATTGTCAGCACTTGAGTTATTGTTCTTGTTACTCTTACCGGCCGTTCCGGCGGCAGCGGGCTTGTTCTTGGCGCCCCACTTGTTCAAGCGGGAGTCGATGTCGCTCAAGATGTCGGCCTCCTTGCCGGGATAGGTAGTCTTGAGACTCTCAATATACTCACGCGCCTCGGCGGTCTTGCCTTGCTTGTAGTAAACATCGGCGAGCAGGATGTAGCACTTGCCAATCCAGTAGGTTTGTTGCGACTTGGCTTTGAAGAAGTTATTGATGGTCTTCTCGGCAGTTTTGTAGTTACCCTCCGCATAGAGCAAATTAGCGAGTTCGTAGGTAGCCTGCGCGCCGGCTTTGCTTTGCGGGTCTTTTGCCAGCGCCCTGAAGTCGGTCTCAGCGGCTTCCATGCGGCCTTGACGGGCTGCAGCAACGGCACGCGCCAACTTCACCTCGGCTTCTTCGTTGGCCGAGAGTGTATGGTTCTTGAGCAGTGCGTCGGCTGTAGTGCTCACGTCTTTCCACTTCTCCAGTTTCATCGACGAGCGAATGATGCCCAGTTGTGCCAGCACCTTATTGTCTTCGCTTGATGATTTCTCGACGATTTGCTTATAAGTGTCAATAGCCTCTTGAGTCTTGCCTTGACGGTTCAGAATGTCGCACTTCATGGCAAGGGCATCCTCGGCAAACGAGGCATCAGGTGCCATAGCCAGTGCCGAGTTCAGGTCAATGATGGCATTATTGAGGTTACCTTTCTCATAATCATAACGGCCCACATAGTAGAGAGCCTGGGCACGATAGGCACCACTGGGATACTTCGTCAGATAGTCTTCCATCTTGGTGATACTGGGCTTACCGGCCACAGCGGCCTTCTCGGCAGCCTCGAAGGTGAGACGATCCACATCGCTCACATTGAGTTGCGGTGCATTGGGAATGGTCTTGAGGAACTTGGCGAAGTCGTTGAGTTCGCCACGGTCGGCATAGATGCTCTTGAGATCCTCCGTGGCAATCTTGGCCTCGTCGCTGGTGGGAGCCTGCTTGATTACCTTCTTGTAGGCCTCAATGGCGGCTGTCTGGTTGTTGAGATTATTCTGCACCAGTGCCAGTTGCAGTAGTCCCTTGCGGGCTTCTTCCTTGCCGGGATAGTTGGTGATAAGCTTATTGAACACATTCACAGCCTCCTTATTCTTGCCCACATGCTCCAGAGCGACACCCTTCTCATACAGGGCCGACGGCACCAGCGACGAGTTAGGATAAGCCTTGAGCATATCGTCCAGGCGGTTGGCCTTGGTTTGGTGGTCTCCGCTGAGTCCTGCCATCATCGCTTTCTGGAACATGGCATAGTCGGCACTACCCTTGTTCTTGCTGATGGCCTGAGTGTAACTCTCCTCGGCCTTGGCAATCTGATTAGAGTAGTAATAAGTATCGCCAATGCGGTTGTAGGCATCGCTGAGCAGCGCGGCATCGTCCATACCGGCATCTACCGCCTTCTGGAATGCAGCGCGAGCATCGGCATACTGTTTCTGCTGGAACAACGTGTAGCCCAGGTTATAGTTGGCAATGGCGTAGTTCTTGTCCTTCTTGGAAGCGGCGGCGACGTAACTGCGCTGGTTAGCGGCTGCCTGCTTATAGTTTCCTTGACGATACTGCGCCTCGGCAAGCCACAAGCGACTCTCGTTTTGGATTTTCTTGTCGTACGAGCCCACATCGATGGCCTGCTGCAAATACTTGGCCGCAGTGGCATTGTCACCATCGGCCAGGGCCTTGCTACCCATGTTATAGAGCACGCACTGCTTGGCTCTAAGCACGTTTTTCGAGGGTTTCTTGATGTGCGAGATGCTGGCGAGCGCCTTCTCGTAGTCGCCGGTGTTCATGTAGGCATCGACCAAATAAGTCTCTACCTGCGGCGCGTTCTTGGAGTTGGGGTAGTTATTCAAGAATTCTTCGAACAGGTCAATCGACTTACCGAACGGGTTGGCGCTACCTTGACTCAGAGCCACGGCATAATTATAGAAAGCCGCCTCCTTCACCGCCGGGTCGTGGTTCATTGACGCAGCCTGCTCAAAGGCCTTGATGGCCATAGTGTTGTCGCCCAGTTTGCGCTTAGCTTGTCCCAGATACAGATAAGCACTTTGTCCCATAGCATCTTCGTCGCCGGTCACCATGGCCATGCGTGCGGCCGCGTTTTCGTAGTCACCGGCGCGATAGTCCATGGAGCCGAGCGCATAGGCCGCCGAGCGGACAACGGGGTCTTGGGTGGTCTCGACATACTTGTTGAGATATTGCCGAGCCAGTTGCTCATTACCCTTGTGGTAGTAGCTCTCGCCCACCAGTCGGTTGATTTCAGGCGTGAAATAGTCATTGGCATCATCTTCGAGCAACGATTGGCCCAGTTCCAGCACACTATCATACTCGCGCTTGCCGTACAGAATTTGGCACTCGTAGTATTGTGCCTGATAACCTAAGTCACCGGTGCGGTCTATCTGACTAAATTTCGACAAAGCGGCATCATAGCGCTTGTTGGCATAGTCAATATAGGCATTATAGAACAATGTGGCATTGCCGTAGCGGGGAGTCTCGGCCAATGAACTGTAGAGCTTGGCGGCATCGTCGTAATAGCCCAGCTGCAAATTGCTATAAGCCATGCGATACAGCACGTCTTCGTTGCTGTCGTCGTTCAGCGAGTGGTCGCGCATGTGACTGTAAGCCACCAGCGCCTCGCCAAACTCGCCGTGATAGAAGTAGTAGTTGCCTATGCGCATGTGCACATCCTCAGTCAGTAACGACGACGGATAGCGTTCCAAAAAGTCTTGTAAACTCGACAGTCCGGTTGCTTCGTCTCGTTCAAAACGGCTCAGAGCCAGGTAGTAGTCGGCCTGCTCAAGCAGATCGTCGGGAGCACCCATCTCGTGCACATGAGTCAACTGATCGATTGCACCCACATAGTTTTTACTCTCATACATCAACTTGCCGCGCTCATAATAGCCTTGAGCGTCGGTTGCGGCAACTCGGGGTTGAGCACCCGTCATGGCCGGTACAGCCATGAGTGCCACAATGATTATGCTTTTTATTTTCATGATGTGATTATTAATTTCATTTATCATGCCTGCCTGCCGGCGGTCTTAATCTGCAAATTTACAAAATAAATATATATAATCATTACAATTTATTATTGTTTAAGATTTGACCGCACATTTTAGGAGCAAGGAACCCTCCGAAAAGGCGTTTTGAACACAAAAAACGGACCGATGCTCACGCATGGGCCCGTTAATTGGGTAAAAATATGTATTAAAATAGTTTATTTCTTTTTAGGTGCGACCTTGGTGTAACGCTTGTTGAGGCCCTCGACCACATCGGCGGTCACATCATATTTGTCGTCAACATAGAATGCGGCGGCACTCAGGTCTGAAGCCTTACTCAAGACAGCATCAAAGTGCTTCTCCTTAGCATATATCTTGAGGTAATTGAAGACCGAGTCGGTGAGTTGCTTGCGGTTCTTCATTGCTTGGTTGGCCATGTCTTGCTGCATCTTGCCGAGTTTTTCCTGTGCATCGTTCATGAGTTTCTCATAACGAGCCTGATCTTGCTGAGCCTTGGCAGGATTGGAAGCATAGACATTATTGCGCTGATTGTTGGCAAACTCGTTCTGCATGCTCTGCGCTTGTTGAGCATAGCGTTTCTCGGCAGCGTCGTAGTTATTCTGCATGGTTGTAGCAGCCTCGTCAAAGTCCTTCGCAAGGTTATATTTTGTGAGAAGCGTGTCAATGTCGATGTAACGAATTGTCATTTGCTCGTTGGCTTGCTTAGGCAGAGCGGGCTTGGCAGTTTCGTCTTTCTGGTTACACGATACAGCCGCAAGAGTCAGCGCGGCAATCATCACAAAATTCTTAATGTTTGAGCAGTTCATTTTCAGGTTATAAATTATGTTATTATTACTTAAATTCTTTATCACGGCGCACGCAAATAATGCCGCGCTTTTTCAACTCACTGTTGCCGTCAATGTGGCTGTTGGGGAACCGTCCGCCCTTCACAAAAAACACGCGGATACCAAGCAACAGCATGGCTACCAACAACATTACGATTGTTATCAACACAATTTTCACAGTGGTCGTTATCTAAATTTTGTGCAAATATATGAAAGGTTTATGAGATTTTACCGCTTATTTCAAAATATTTTTGTAACTTAGCGAGGTCAAATCAAACTATTTAACAAAAATTTGTCAACTGAAACGATAACTAACATTTTTTGAGTTCTTAATAACAAGTATCATGACTGTAAAAGAATTAAAACCCAGTAACGTCTGGAAAATTTTCGATGAAATCACTCAAGTGCCCCGTCCGTCGGGCAATCTGGCCAAGATTCAGGAATGGCTGGTAAACTTCGCTAAAAAGCACAATCTGGAGTACAAAGTTGACCATGTGGGCAACGTAGCTATGTTCCGCCCCGCTGCTCCCGGTTTTGAGAATGCCAAGAAAGTGGTGATTCAAGGCCACATGGACATGGTAGCCGAGAAAGAAGCCACCTCGAACCACAACTTCCTGACCGACCCCATTGAGACAATCGTTGACGGAGAGTGGGTGCGCGCTAACGGCACTACTCTGGGTGCTGACGATGGTCTGGGCCTTGCCATTGCGCTGGCTGTGATCACCGATCCCGATATCAAGTGCGGTGCGCTCGAAGCTCTCGCCACTGTCGACGAGGAAACCGGTTTGACCGGTGCCGAGAACATCACTCCCGAGATGCTTCAGGGCGACTATCTGCTCAACCTGGACAGCGAGGACGATGGCGTGATCACCATTGGTTGCGCCGGTGGTCTGGTGTCAATCTTCACATTCGACTACGAGCCCAAGGCCGCTCCTAAGGACCTTGTTTATTTCAAGATAGGCCTGAACAAATTCCATGGTGGCCACTCAGGCACCGACATTCCCATTGGCTATGCCAGCGCAACTAAACTGATTGCCCGCTTCTTGTATGCCCTGGGCCGCAAGGTTGACTATGAACTGGCATACATCGACGCAGGTAACCTGCACAATGCCATTGCTCGCGACGCCGTTGCCGTGATTGGTATCAAACCCGAAGACAAAGAGAAACTCGCTGTTGAATTCAACCAGTTCAAGGCCGATGTGGAAGTTGAATACAAGCACGTTGAGAAGACCGCTCAGTACTCTTGCGAGAGTGTTGACGCTCCCGAGACTGTCATAGACAAGTGCGTGGCACGCCGCATGATTGCAGCCGTCAACGCAACTCCTCACGGCGTGTATGCCATGAGCCATGAAATTGAGGGTCTAGTTGAGACCTCAAGCAACACCGCCAGCATCAAGATGCGTGATGGCAACAAGATTGTGGTCGAAGCATTCCACCGTTCATCAATTGAGAGCGCTAAGTATGACCTGACCAACCAAATCGAAGCCATCTACGATCTTGCCGGCGCTAAGATTGAATCAGAGGGCGGCTATCAAGGCTGGGCTCCCAATGCCGAAAGCCAGCTGCTCAAGGATGCCGTTGCCATGTGGAAGAAACTCTATGGCGAGGAGCCCGTTGTGGAAGCCATCCACGCCGGTCTGGAATGCGGTCTGTTCCTCAAGGCTTGTCCGCACATGGAGATGATTTCCTACGGCCCCACCCTGCAAGATGTGCACTCGCCGCAAGAGCGTGCTCACATCCCACCGGTGCAAAAGGCTTGGGACTTCACCGTGGCTCTGCTCAACAAGATTGCTGAGGAGAAATAATTAATCGCCTCACAATATTACTTTGTTTTTCACATAGAGGTGTCCGCTCACGCAGCGGGCACCTTTTTTATCCCCACAGAAATTAGGCCGACATTCAACGAGTCACAATCATCCCAATTCAGGCATTAGGATTTTGGATCATAATTCGATTTGCCTAGATTTCTCATGCGCCAGCACGACTCCCATTCGGTTGCGCACCGCCCCCGGTCTCTCCTATGCTGCGACTCCCGTCGCAGCCCCCACCACCACCTCGCTCATTGAACCGCGAAGCGCTTCGTGCAACTCGTGTTTTGAAATTTAAATTATTTGCTTTCACTCGTCAAACTGAGAACATGTTCTCGTTTGAACTCGTTTACTCGCAATTTTTGTCGAATATGTTGCCGATGCAACATATTTGCACTAATTTTGCACCATAAAATAATTTAAGGTATATATACATGACAGAAAACAAAGAATTAGTAACCGCCATTATTGAAGGCATTCAGGAAAAGAAAGGCTTTGACATTGTCCACGTCGACATGGAAGGCATTGAGACAGCAGCAACTGCACATTTTGTGCTTTGCACCGGTAACAGCAATCTTCAGGTTGATGCAATTGCTGACAGTGTGCGCGAATATGTACAGAAAAAACTTGGCACAAAACCCTTCAATTACGACGGCTATCAGAACTCTCAATGGATTATAATTGATTATGGCACGGTTTATGCTCATGTCTTTAATCCGGAATTCCGCGAGCGTTTCAAACTCGAGGAACTGTGGGCCGACGCCAAAGTTGAGCACATAGCCAACGACTTTTGATTTGCGCTGAAAGGAATTCCTAACAGTTAACTCTTTTTTTAATTTCTAAATTATCGTAGCAATCAAGAACCATGCCCGGAATTTTTCCTAACAAGAACAGCAAGAGTGGCGGCAACAACAGAGGCGGTGGCTTCACTCCCTTCAAGAGCATCTACTGGATGTATCTGGCTATTGCCATTGCTCTTTTTGCCATTTACTATATGGGCGAAGATGCCCGCACCAAGGAGGTTTCATGGACCGAGTTTCAGTCCTGGGTAGGCAAGGGAGGCATCGAGAAAATCGTTGTGTCGACCAACCAGAACCAAGCCGAAGGTTTCATGACCGACTCGCTGGCACGGGCCGTTTTCGGCAAGACCTACCAGCCTAAGAAGAGCGTGAAGGCATCCATCGTGACCACCATCCCGTCGAGCGACAAATTTGACGACTACGTCAATGCCTGGCAGGCCGCCGGAGCCTTCAAGGGCACCATCGAGTACCAGAAAGGAACTGACTTTTGGTCAATGTTTTGGTCGTTCGCCCCGTTTATCCTCCTCATCGTCTTCTGGATATGGATTTTCCGACGCTCATCCTCCGGTATGGGTAGTGGCGGTGGCGGCATCTTCAGCGTGGGCCGCTCTCGTGCCAAGGAGTTTGGCAAAGATAAGGGCAAGAATAAGCCCGTAACCTTTGCCGACGTGGCCGGTATGGAGCGCGAAAAGAAAGAGGTGGCTGAGATTGTGGAGTTTCTGAAACATCCCGACCGCTACACACAAATAGGCGGCACCATTCCTAAAGGCGTGTTGCTTGTAGGTCCTCCGGGAACCGGTAAGACGTTGCTCGCCAAGGCGGTCGCGGGAGAGGCTGATGTGCCGTTCCTGTCGATGAGCGGTAGCGACTTCGTGGAGATGTTTGTGGGCGTGGGTGCATCGCGCGTGCGCGACACCTTCCGCCAAGCCAAGGAGAAGGCTCCCTGCATCATCTTCATTGACGAGATCGACGCCATTGGTCGCGCCCGTAGTCGCAAGAATGAGTTCACCAGCAACGACGAGCGCGAGAACACACTCAATCAGTTGCTCACCGAGATGGATGGCTTCAGCAACAATAGCGGCGTGATTGTGCTGGCAGCGACCAACCGTGCCGACGTGCTCGACAAGGCCCTGCTGCGCGGCGGTCGCTTCGACCGACAGATTTATATCGCCACTCCCACTCGCGAAGACCGAGCAGCCATCTTCAAGGTTCACTTAAAAAAGACCAAGATTGACGGCAGCGTTGACTTGGATGAGCTGGCCGGAATGACTGCCGGAATGTCAGGCGCCGACATTGCCAACATTTGCAACGAGGCTGCCCTGCTTGCCGCGCGCCGCGGTAAGAAAGCCGCACAGCGCGAGGACTTCATTGAGGCCATTGACCGCGTCACACGGCAACTTGACAAGCCTGAGCGCATGGCCAAGACCGTGACTTTCGACGATGTGGCCGGCATGGCGAAGCCCAAGAGTGCTGTGCGCGAAGTCATTGATTTCCTGAAGAATCCTGAAAAATATACCCGCCTGGGCGGTAAGATTCCGCGAGGCGTACTGCTTGTAGGCCCGTCAGGCTCCGGCAAGACGCTGCTGGCCAAGGCTGTTGCCGGCGAAGCGCATGTGTCGTTCTTCGCCACCTCGGCAGCCGAGTTCCAGGGCGAGTTTGTGGGCTCAGGCGTTTCGCGCGTGCGCGAATTGTTCCGCAATGCCAAGGAGAAAGCACCCTGCATCATCTTCATCGACGAACTCGATGCCATTGGCGACCGCAAAAACAAGGGCAACTCCGAACGCGAAATCACCCTGAACCAACTCTTGGTGGAGATTGACGGTTACGGCACTAACGATGGGGTCATTGTCATGGGTGCGACCAACCGGCTCGACGCTGTCGACAAGGCACTGCTGCGCCCGGGGCGCTTTGACCGCAAGTGCTATGTGGGATTCCCCGGCTTGGACGACCGCGTTGAGATTTTCAAACTCTATACCGGCCGCATCAAGGCTGCCGACGATGTGAACATTCGCGAACTCGCTGAACAAGCCTCGGGATTTAGTGGTGCTGAAATTTCCAAGACCTGCAACGAAGCCGCCCTCAAGGCTTCGGGCGACGGACTGGATTCGGTTCCGCAACAGTATTTGCTCAATGCCATCGTCGCTACCCGCAAGGGCATCGAGAACAAGAAGTCGGTGGTGGGCACCGTGATGTTCGACGATGTAGCGGGTATGGAAGAGGCGAAGCAAGAAGTGACTGAGATTGTGGACTTCTTGAAGAGTCCTGAAAAATACAACAAACTGGGTGGCAAGGTGCCGCGGGGTGCCCTACTCGTAGGCCCTCCGGGAACCGGCAAGACCATGCTGGCTCGAGCCGTGGCAGGTGAGGCCAATGTACCCTTCATTTCACGCGCCGGTAGCGACTTTGTCGAGGTGTTTGTGGGAGAGGGCGCATCGCGTGTCCGCGAACTCTTCAGCGAGGCTAAGGAGAAAGCACCCTGCGTGGTGTTCATCGATGAGATTGATGCTATTGGCGGTGCACGTAGCAATGTGGGCTTCAGTAGCGAACACGACCAGACCCTGAACCAGTTGCTCACCGAGATGGACGGTTTTGATGGCGAAACGGGCGTAATAGTGCTCGCTGCCACCAACCGTGAGGATATGCTTGACCCCGCACTGCTGCGTCCGGGTCGCTTTGACCGCAAAGTGCACGTATCACTCCCCGCCCTACCCGACCGCGAAGCCATCTTCAAGGTACACCTGCGCAAAATCAAGGTTGACCCCGAAGTCGACATCAATAAATTGGCTCAACAGACACCGGGATTCAGTGGTGCCGAGATTGCCAACGTGTGCAACGAGGCCGCTATCTTTGCCGCTCGTCGCAACAGCGAAACAGTGACAATGCACGACTTCAGCGAAGCCATCGACAAGGTGACAATGGGACTCGAAAACAAGTCGTTGCTGCTCACCGAGCAAGACAAGTATGAGACGGCCGTACACGAGGCGGGACACGCCACCGTGAGTTGGCACCTGGAGAACGAGGACCCGCTGGTCAAAATTTCAATTGTGCCGCGCGGACAGGCGCTGGGTGTCAATCTGCACGCCACCGAGGAGCGCGTGGGCATGTCCAAGCAGGCATTCCTCGACAAGATTTGTACCTTCATGGGAGGCCGCGCCGCCGAGGAATTGTTCCTGGGCAAGATAGGAACCGGCGCACTCAACGATATGCAGCAGGCTACTCGCATCGCGCGTAGCATGGTGGTGTACTACGGCATGAGCGACAAGATGCCTAACATCTCCTACTACGACCCGCAGCGGCAAATGGGCGACAAGCCCTATAGCGACGAGCGCGCACGAATCATTGACGAGGAAATCACTCGCATCGTCAACGAGCAGTATCAGCGCGCTAAGGGCCTGCTTAACAAGTATGCCGACGGTCTGCACAAGATAGTAGACCTGCTGATGAAGCGCGAGGTGATTCTCGCCGACGACGTGCAAGCCATCTTCGGCAAGCGCCCGTGGGTGTCACGCACCGAGCAACTCAAACAAGAGGCCGACAAGCGCAAAGCCTCCCGGCCTACCCCCGAAATTGAATCTCCCGAGTTGCAGTAAAGGAATCTGCAATTCATTGCGCTAAATACCCATTTTACCTAATGACAGAATTGGGTTTAAACAAAAGCACGGCCGATGTTCTGCATCAGCCGTGACTTTTTGCCCGATGGGACTATTGGACCCAAATCCTAAAGACCGAATTGGGTTGAATGTATGAAGTAGTTTGTTATCTCATGCCCAGTGTGTCGACGTTTCCGCTGCCGGTCACATGCTTGGTGTGATTGCCCACCTTACCGCTCAGACTGATGTTACCCGAACCGGTCACCTCGCTCACGGCATCTTTCACGTCCAGGTTGCTATATTGTACTTCGCCTGAACCCGTAACACTGCTGACAAGATTTTTAGCTTTCAGTTGATTGACAGAGACAGTACCTGAGCCGGTCACTTCTACATTCATCTGTTGGCAGGTGAACGGGTTGCTCAAGATAATGTTGCCCGAGCCGGTCACTAACAGGCGTGCGTTCTTGGTTTTGAAGTCGCTTAGGGTTGACAGATTTCCTGAGCCGGTCATCTCCAAACCTTCAATTGAGGGAGTAGCGACGTTTACAGTCACTTGTGCCATATTCACGTTGTTACTACCCTGCTTGGTTGTCACGATCAAAGTATTGTCTTTAACATACACCACCAGGTTTTTAAACGCTTCTTGACTGCCGCTTTCAACGGTCACGCTGCAGCGTCGGCCTTGGGTTAGAACCACATTCATGGGTCCCGATACACAAATGCTGTTAAACTGATCTACATTGGTTTTACTGTTAATTGTGTTTACAACCGTTTGATGCGTGTTGCTCGCGTCGTTAGAGTTGCTTGAATTCATGCACATCGCGTTCAGGATGGCGATTGTTAATAAAAGAATTGTTTTCATTGTTGTTTTGTTTTTATGATGATTTTGATTGCTTGCTACACCCTATAGACGCACAATGATGCCGATTTGTTGCAATCAAATCGTTTTTTTTCAAAAATCATGAATTTAACTGGTGTGACTAGTGGTTGATTTATTGGAAAAGTGTAAAAATCACCCCTATTTTATGTTGGAAAAGTGTATTTTTCTCCATCTTTTCTTGTGTGTTTCAGAACTTTACGATGGCGTGTGATGAAAAGAGATTGACAAGGTGATTTTTGTGCAGGCTTTTCTATTAAAAAAGGTGTGCCGGTCATGTTGTCGGTACACCTTTGTTTTTATTATGAGAGTTGCTTGGGCTTCACGGAGTTCACGGAGTTTTCGGAGTTCCCGTAGTTTTATTTGGTGGCTTCGGTGTCTTCGATCTGGTCGAGGATGTCGCGGTAGTGTCGCTGGGTGCGCATGTGCACTCTCACACCAATCAGGGCACCTATTATCAGGCCCACAATGCAGCAAGGCACCAGGAAATCGGCATCTTTGCCTGCCTTTTGTGCCATTTCCCAGATGGCCCATGCACCCCAGCCCAGTGCCATGGGAATGCCCACCCACAGCCAGTTGTTGTCGCGTTTCTTGGCAAGTGCCACTTTGCGCATAGTCTCTTGCAGATTGCCCTCCACCAGTTTGTGGTCGCGCAGGTCGCGTCCGTTAAAGAAGCAGAATCCCACTACTGCCAGCATCATCACACAGGTGGCAAGCCACAACCAAATCGAGAGTCCGTTGAGTTTCACAAAGGCCCAGTAGCCGTAGGGTATCATTGCCAGAGCAATCGCCGATATCGCGAGGTATCGCTTGTTGATGGTGCTCACGCTGTTCCTGATGGAACGGCGAATGAACCGGTCGTTGACAATCATCTGATTATCGAGCTTATTCTTCAGTTTCGCCATTTGCTGGCGCATTTCATCAAGTTCAAAGTCCATTGTCTTAAAGTTTTAGTCGTTCATTTTTTTGAGTTGTTCTTTGATGCGGTAGAGGCGGCTGCTCACATTGGTTGTGGAAATGCCCACCACCTGACCAATTTCTTCGTAGGGCATGTTCTCGAGCCACAGCAGCACGATGGCACGGTCGAAGGGGCGCAGTCGGCTGATGCGCCGGTGCAGCATGTCGATCTGCTTGGTGTCTTCGTCATGATCCTCAAAGAGGTTGATGTTCATAGTCAGGGGTTCGGTGTTGTTGCGGCGCTTTTTGCGGTCGAGTGAGATGCAGGTGTTGAGTGTCACACGGTAGATCCATGTTTTCACATCGCTGCGGTTCTCGAAACCCTCAAAGCCTCGCCACATGTTGATCACCGACTCCTGGAAGAGGTCGTTCACCTCGTCGGCATCTTTCGAGAACATGTAGCACACGGTGTAGATGGTGCTCTTGTTCTTCTTGATGGTTTGCGCAAACTTTGTTTCTAAATCGTTCATTGCTTGTAAAATCGTCGTTTTATAAATCGATGTTTTGCCCGTTAGACGCACATGACTCAAAAAAATCACACGAATGTAAGAAAAAATATATGAATTTTGGCCAAACACAAGAAATATTGTAAAAATACCATAGAATATTTGCATTTTACCATTGTATGTATTATCTTTGCAGCGAATAAAAATAGTTCTACAACCTTTTTAAAACAGTTAAGAAAATGAATACTAACGGAAAAACACAAAATCGCATGACTCGCGACAGCGAGTTTCTGGACATTTATCACGAGGCATTGCAAATGATGCTGGCCTCGGGCGTGACTAACCCGCGACGGGCGGCCATCAGGTGCGCCTTGCAGCAAGGCAAACCGCGCTACACGGTGAGTTTCGACCGCGCCTACCCCGTGGTGTGCACAATTCTGAACAAGGGCAGCGTCCCGGTCAAGACGGCTTTGAAGCGGGCTTTCTGGCAAGAACTGGCCGACAAGGTCGCTCAAGTGCGCCAACTTGCGCCTGTGTCCATCGCCACTGCGCTCGACTTTGTACTGCGCCATGGCCACCCCTCGAGTTATTTCATTGACGAGGACTATGCCTACTGGAATACTTATCGCGCCAGCCGCGAGCGTCGTGCCCGGCGACTCAAGCAAATGCGTGTGGCGTGACCCTCACTCCTCGTCGCTACCTTGAATCCTCAATTCACTCTAACCCCTAACCCCTAACCTCTAACCTCTTTATTCTATGAAAACACACAACACCTATCTCTTGGAGGTCTCCATTGACCTCGACAGCGTGCTCAACGCGGTCTATGCACAGAGTGCTTGGCACCATGCGCACAAACCCGAACTGCACCGACTCACATCTGACAATGCGCGACTCGTCACCATGCGAGTTCGTGAGGCCTTTGACCAAATCTACACGCAAAATATGGCCTATGTCGGCTTTGCGAACTTTAATCCTAACATTGATCAGGCCAACGTCAGGTTCACGTTCCGTTTCAATCATCCTTATCATGAGGCGATGCCGCGTGATGTGGCGCAAATCATTGAGAATGCTCTCGCCGCTTTTGCGCTCATGCGGCTCTATGGCTCGCTCGATGACTACTTCAAGGCTGCTTGGCGCAAGTACTCAGCGCAATTGCGCATGGTCTTCGCGCGTGACGCAAACTTCGACATCATCAACCGTGCATGAATCTGGTGCCTGAAATGGGTTAAAAAAGGCTGTCCCACCGGTTGCAGGACAGCCTTTTGTGTCATGTTATGACAGGACCTGATTTACAGTTTGTCAATCTCGCGTTGCAACTCGTTGAGCGCGTCATTAAGCTCGTCGTCGGCTCGGTTAAGCTCGTCATTGAGTTTGTCAAGATCTTCCTGATTCACGATGTCGCCCAGGTCGGGAATCTCGTTGTCGCCGGGCGTTGTTGCGACTGCGTCATCATCGTCGGTGGCATAATCGCTGTCACTGTCGGTGGGTGTCGTGCCCAGCGAGCCGCCCAGATTCTTCAGCTTGTCAATCGATTCTTTGAGTTCCTTGAGAGTTTTTCCATCTTTGTCCAAATTGGCCCACACGTTGCCAAACAGGCCCCAACTGAGGCGTTCGCCGTTCTTATCGGTCACGGTTGAGAACAGGACGTAGTTGTGATACTCCAGTTCATTTTCAAGCATAGGGCCGATTTTTGACGACATCATGCCCATGATGGCACTCACCTCGCTGCCTGCCTCGTCAAAGAGTTTGGTCATTTCCTTTTCAATCTCTTTCACGTGGTCCCGCTTGCCGGGATTGGTGATAGCCATAGCGGCAACCAGTGCCACGATGAGACCGATCAAAATCCATAGCCAAGCTTTCGATTTCTTTTTCTTCGGTGCTTCATAGGGCTGCTGGTAGGGCTGTTGGTACTGTGGCTGCATGGGCTGTTGGTACTGCGGTTGCATAGGCTGCTGGTACTGCGGCTGCATGGGTTGCTGGTACTGCGGTTGCACGGGTTCCTGATACTGCGGCTGCACGGGTTCCTGATACTGAGGTTGCACGGGTTCCTGATACTGAGGTTGCACGGGTTCCTGATACTGCGGTTGCACGGGTTCCTGATACTGCGGTTGCACAGGTTCCTGATACTGCGGTTGCACGGGTTCCTGATACTGCGGTTGCACAGGTTCCTGATACTGCGGCTGCACAGGTTCTTGATACTGCGGCTGCACGGGATCGGGCTGTGGCTGATAGGCGCTATAGTCGGTGGCAGCAGCCGCCTGATTCAGTTCATTTAAGATTCCATGCATGTCAGCTACTTCACTGGCCTTAGCCCAGTCGGGCATGCCATTGGTCCACACCAGGGTGTCAGGGGTGATGACGCCCATCGCTTTGAGCTCTTCTAATTCGTAAGGGCCCTTGCGTTCGTTGTTTTGTACAAAATAATAGGTCATTTCACTAATAGCATAAAAATTATTTAAAATGAATTGTTTCGCGGTCTTGATAAGCAAAGATAATGCCACTTTGCAAGATAACAAGCGTTAAAACAATTTTTAACACACAATTGCGCCCATATTTTTCAGTTGTTCAACCCTTTTGCTCTAAAATTTCTTTATTTCAGTAGAAATAACTAATTTTGTACCTCAATTCCGAGAGATAGACCGAGAGATAGACAATGACTGTGATTGACATCGTGATATTGCTCCTGATTGTGGTGGGTGCTCTGGTGGGCTTCAAGCGAGGCGTCATCAGCGAACTGGCCACCATTGTGGGCGTAGTGCTGGGCTTTGTGGCCTGTTTGGTGCTGGGCGATGCCGCAGTGGCGGCGTTGCGCTCTATGTGCCCCGGCTGGGAGCGATGGCCCATGGCAGCCGAGACCTCGAGCGCTATTGCGCTGGGTGTTCTCTTTTTTGTGGTGTCGCTCGCATGCCGCCTTGCCGGCAAACTGCTCAAGGGTGTGACCCACACGCTCATGCTCGGCCCCATTGACCGCGGTCTGGGATTGCTGGCAGGTGCCCTGATTGTGCTGCTCGCCACGAGTTTTGTGCTTAATGTCTACTTTGTGAGCAAGCCCGACGCTGAACTCTTCAAACCCGAGCGACTCGAGAGCGATAAACCGCTGTTCATCACGCTCAACACGGTTCCCTGGCTTCTGGGCTCCAAGTTTGACGTGGCGACCGAGTTGCCCGCCTACACCGATTCTATTCACAGTCTGTATCAACCTATGCCTCCCACATCTCAACCCTAAAACAAGCAACATGAACAACGCGCAAGATAAAATACCCGCTCCGCAGCAACGCGACGACGAGCAGATTCTGCAATCGGCAGCGCAAGAGGAGTATAAATACGGTTTCGTGACCGATGTCGACACCCATGTCATCCCCAAGGGACTGAACGAGGATGTCGTTAGGCTCATTTCTCGCCTCAAAGGCGAGCCTGAGTGGCTACTCGACTTCCGCCTCAAGGCTTATCGCTACTGGCTCACGCTCGAGATGCCCACTTGGGGCCATGTCAACCTGCCACCCATCGATTTCCAGGCCATCAGTTACTATGCCGCCCCCAAGAAGAAGGAGGACGCGCCCAAGGAGATTGATCCTGAAGTGAAGAAGACCTTCGACAAGTTGGGCATTCCCCTTGAGGAGCAGATGCGCCTGAGCGGCATGGCGGTCGACGCTGTGATGGATAGTGTGAGCGTGCGCACCACCTATCGCGAGAAACTCGCCGAACTCGGTGTCATTTTCTGCTCTATCAGCGAGGCTGTCAAGGACTATCCCGACCTGGTGCGCAAATACTTAGGTTCGGTTGTGCCTTACCGCGACAATTTCTTCGCCGCCCTCAATTCGGCGGTGTTCAGCGACGGCTCGTTTGTGTACATCCCCAAGGGCGTGCGTTGCCCTATGGAACTGTCTACCTACTTCCGCATCAACGCGGCCGAGACGGGTCAGTTTGAACGCACCCTCATCGTGGCCGACGACGATGCTTATGTCTCTTATCTCGAGGGTTGCACGGCCCCCATGCGCGATGAGAATCAGCTCCATGCTGCTATCGTCGAGATTGTGGTCGAGGATCGTGCCGAGGTCAAGTACAGCACCGTGCAGAACTGGTATCCCGGCGACAAGGACGGTCGCGGTGGCATCTATAACCTCGTCACCAAGCGCGGACTGTGTCGTGGCTATCGTTCCAAACTCTCATGGACACAGGTCGAGACCGGTAGCGCTATCACCTGGAAGTATCCCAGCTGTGTGTTGCGAGGCGACTACTCTACCGGCGAATTCTACTCCGTGGCGCTCACACGCAACTGTCAGGAGGCCGACACAGGCACCAAGATGATTCATGTGGGTCACCACACCAGTAGCACCATCGTCTCTAAGGGCATCTCGGCCGGGCGTAGCCAGAACAGCTATCGCGGTATGGTCAAGATTGCTCCCAATGCCGCCCACAGCCGCAACTACACCCAGTGCGACAGTCTGCTACTCACCCCCACCAGCGGTGCTCACACCTTCCCCGTGATTGAGGTGCATAACGACACCAGCGTGGTGGAGCATGAGGCAACGACCAGTAAAATCAACGAAGACCAAATTTTCTACTGCAACCAGCGAGGCATCAGCACTGAAGATGCCGTGGGCCTCATCGTCAACGGCTATGCCAAGGAAGTGATGTCGAAACTGCCCATGGAGTTTGCTGTCGAGGCACAAAAACTGCTCAGCGTCTCACTCGAGGGCTCAGTCGGATAATTTATGAACCAATAAAACACAACCATATATGCTTGAAATTAAAGATTTAAGAGCCTCAATCGAGGGCAAGGAGATACTCAAGGGCATCAACCTCAATGTCAATGCCGGCGAGGTGCACGCCATCATGGGTCCCAACGGCAGCGGCAAGAGTACGCTCAGCGCCGTGCTCACCGGTAACCCCGCATTCACTGTCACCGGCGGTTCGGTCACCTTTAACGGCAAGGACCTGCTGGCCCTCTCGCCCGAGGATCGCGCCCATGAGGGACTCTTCCTCAGTTTCCAGTATCCTGTTGAGATTCCCGGTGTGTCGATGGTCAACTTCATGCGCGCCGCCATCAACGAGAAACGCAAATATTACGGCCAGGAACCTCTCTCGGCAGCCGACTTTCTGAAACTCATGCGCGAGAAACGCGCCATCGTGCAACTCGACAACAAACTGGCTTCGCGTGCCGTGAACGAGGGTTTCTCGGGCGGTGAAAAGAAGCGCAACGAGATTTTCCAGATGGCTATGCTCGAGCCGCGCCTGAGCATTCTCGACGAGACCGACAGCGGCCTTGACATCGATGCCCTGCGCATCGTGGCCCACGGCGTGAACACACTCAAGACGGCTAACAATGCCAGCATCGTCATCACGCACTACCAGCGACTGCTCGACTACATCAAGCCCGACTTTGTGCATGTGCTCTACAAGGGCCGCATCGTCATGAGCGCGGGACCCGAACTCGCTCTGGAACTTGAAGAGAAAGGCTACGACTGGATCAAGGAAATGCACCCCGAACTCTAACCGACATGAGCGCACTACAACAATATATTGACCTCTATAACGAACACCGCCAACTTGTCAACGGTCATGCGCCCCAGGCGCTCAACGACCTGAGACCGGCGGCCCTCGAAGCGCTGCAGGGAGCCACACTCCCCGCCAAGGGCTCTGAGGACTATGAGGCTACCGACCTCGATGCTATCTTCGCGCCCGACTATGGCGTCAATATGAACCGCATCCAGTTCCAAGCCGACCAGTTGGCCTCGTTCTCATGCGATGTACCAAACCTCAGCACCTGCCTCTATTTCTTCCACAACGATATCTTCGTGCCCGGCCGCACTGCCCGCATGAATCCCGACAATCCCGTCGTTGTGGAGTCGATGGTTGAGGCGCAGCAGCGGCATCCCGAGTTGCTCAAGAAGTATTTGGGCACGCTTGCCGATCTCTCGAAACCCGAGGTGGCACTGAACACGCTCCTCGCACAGGATGGCCTGTTCGTTTACATCCCCAAAGGCGTGACCGCCGAGAAAACCATTCAGGTGGTCAACATTTTCAATGCCAGCCAGCCGCTCATGGCTGTCAGGCGAGTGCTTGTCGTTGCCGATGAGGATGCCCATGTGCGCATTCTCACCTGCGACCACACACAAAATCCTGACGGACAATACCTAAGTAGTCAGGTAATCGAGATTGTCGCGCTCAAGGGTGCCACCGTCGACTACTACGACATGGAGGAGAGCACCTCGGGGACCGCACGCGTGTCAAGCCTTTTTGTTGACCAGCAAGAGGGGTCGAATGTGCTTGTTGACGGAATCACCCTGCTCAATGGCACCACACGCAACGACTTCTATGTGCAGGTCAACGGCGAAAATGCCGAGACACACCTGCTGGGCATGGCCATTGAAGGCGGCACGCAGCACGTTGACAACCACACTTACATAGGCCATAACGCGCCCCGTTGCAAGAGCAACGAAATGTTCAAGTATGTGGTCAACGATAATGCCGTCGGTGCCTTTGCCGGCAAGATTTTGGTGAAACCCGACTGCCCCCGCGTTGAGGCCTACCAAGGCAACCGCAACATTTGCGCGGCACCCACTGCCAAGATGTACACCAAACCCCAACTCGAAATCTACACCGACGACGTGAAGTGCTCGCACGGAGCGGCCGTAGGCCAGCTCGACGACGAGGCACTCTTCTACATGCGCACCCGTGGTATCTCGGAGGACCAAGCGCGCCACTTGCTCATGCAGGCCTTTGTGGCCGACGTTATTGAAGGTGTGCGTCTTGAAGCACTCAAGGACCGCCTCTATCACCTCACCGAGAAGCGATTCAGCGGCACGTTGTCGTTGTGCGGTGTGTGTGGCTCAACCGATTGCTCTAAACACGATAAAATCAAGTAACGCATCATGATACCCATTGACATTCAGCAAATCAGGGCCGACTATCCCATTCTTGAGCGTGACATTGACGGCAAGCAACTTGTCTATCTCGACAGTGCCGCCACGTCGCAAACCCCGCGACAGGTGGTGAACGCAATCGATGAGATGTACTACCGGCACAAGGCCAATGTGCACCGTGGTGTGCATACCATTTCGCAAGAGGCTACTGACTTGGTTGAAAGTACGCGCGAAAAGGTGCGCGCTTTTATCAATGCCGGCTCCACGCAAGAGGTGATTTTCACCCGCGGAACCACCGAGGGAATCAATCTCGTGGCATCCTCTTTCGGCGATATGCTCTACAATGGCGATGAGGTTATCATCACCACTATGGAGCACCACAGCAACATTGTGCCCTGGCAACTCATAGGGCGCAAGAAACGCATTCGCCTGCGGGTGGTGCCTATTACCGACAACGGCGAACTCGACCTTGAAGCCTACGAGGACCTCTTTACCGATGCCACGCGATTTGTAGCGATAGCCCATGTGTCGAATGTTTTGGGTACCATCAATCCTGTTAAGCAGATGATTGAAATCGCTCACAAACATGGTGTACCTGTCCTTATCGATGGAGCTCAAGCTGTGCCTCACATGGCAGTTGATGTGGCCGACCTGGACTGCGATTTCTACGC
The DNA here is from genome assembly GCA_946412245.1 of uncultured Bacteroidales bacterium. Taxonomy (GTDB): domain Bacteria; phylum Bacteroidota; class Bacteroidia; order Bacteroidales; family Muribaculaceae; genus Sodaliphilus. The sequence continues at coordinate 13,889 of CAMKGM010000022.1, read as the reverse complement.
TTTCTCCAGCCACAAAATGTATGGGCCCGTCGGTGTGGGTGTGCTCTACGGCAAGCGCCACTGGCTCGACACCATGGCTCCCTACCAGGGCGGTGGCGAGATGATAGGCAATGTTACCTTTGAACGCACCACCTTTGCCGAACTGCCCTTCAAGTTCGAGGCAGGTACCCCCGACTTTGTAGGCATTGCCGCTTTTGGTACGGCTATCGACTATATTCGCTCGATAGGCATCGACAACATCGCCACCCACGAGCATGCACTGCTCACCGAGGCTACCCGCCAACTTATGGAAATTGACGGCATGCGCATCTTCGGCACTGCCGAGGAAAAAGGGGCTGTCATCTCCTTCCTGGTGCGTGACATCAACAGTTACGACATGGGACTACTGCTCGACCGCATGGGCATCGCCGTGCGCACGGGGCATCATTGCGCCCAGCCGCTCATGGCGCGCTATGGGGTGCAGGGCATGGTCCGCGCCTCGTTTGCGGTCTATAATACCCTCGACGAGGTCAACCGGTTTGTCGCCGCCGTGAAGCGCGCCGCCGCCATGTTCTAAACCATCCTCTTCTGAGTCCTCGGAGAAAAAACAATGCTTTTTCAACTTTTTTTCGAAAAAACGCTTGCCACATGAAAAAAAATTACTAATTTTGCACTCGCTAATGCCCAAGTGGCGGAATTGGTAGACGCGCACGTTTCAGGTGCGTGTGCCGCGAGGCGTGAAGGTTCGAGTCCTTTCTTGGGCACTGTCAAGCAATAGGTTGGAAGTCAATGGCTTCCAACCTTTTTTAGTATTCAACCCGATTCGGTCATTAGGATTTACTTTAGAACAGGAAAACAACACATTCGGCCACATGACCGTTTTGGGTTCAAGTTTCAAAACTTGAGTTCATCGTTTTTTGCTCCTGAAGTGAGAGTGCAAGTCAGGTGAGCTATCATTTCAGGGATGCTGCCGGAGGATATTCCGGGGTTCTGTAAATTGTAAAAATAATTACTGAAATCGTTACACATTGAAAAAAAAATTCCTAATTTTGTCATTAATAAACATGACGGCAGTTTTTAGAGTTATGTTCATTGCACTACATGATTGCTGAAAGGTGCCGCTAATGTGCCAATTCTCAATCTATTGCAATGTATTAATCTCACGTTAAATAATAATCAATATGGAAATTAAGAAAAAACTATTGTTTCTGTTGTTGATGCTCACTTGTGGCATGGGTGCCGCGTGGGCTCAGCAGCAACAGCAACATGTAACAATCGCCCCCACACAAAACGGTAGCGTTACAGTCGACAATTATGCCCCTTATTCCGGTGAGACTGTGACAATCACTGTGTCTCCAGATCCGGGTTATGTGCTTAATAACCTGCAAGCTACCTGCGAGAATGAGGGTAATGTGGTAACACTTAATCTCACCGAACTCGGCAATGGCCGCTACACTTTCACCATGCCGGAATTGGATGTGACCATCAGTGCCACCTTTGAGCATAAACTCTACCAAGTGGAAGTTGAAGAGGCCCTTGAGGGTGAGCACGGCTTTGTGATGGTTGATAACATAGGACATTCCGACAACAAATTCTATATGGGTGAAACCGTGTCGCTTCTTGTGAGTACAGATACTGGCTATGCGCTTAAAGTCTTGGAAGCGACTTACGAAGAAGGCACCACCGAGGTTAAATTGCCTCTCACTCCGGCTGAAAATGACAACTATACCTTTGTGATGCCCGCGGCCGACGTGCATGTGCACTGGATTGTCGACAAGGCGCAGTACACCATCTCCATTACCGAGAGCGCGCATGGTAAAGTGGTTGCCGACAAGACCACCGCCCAATTTGGCGAAGAAGTTACCCTCACGGCTACTCCCGACGATAACTATTTGTTAGAGAGTCTGAATGTGGCATACACTAATGGTTTCCCTGTAACTGTTACCAACAACAAGTTCACCATGCCGGCAGCCAATGTTGTCGTCTCAGCCACATTCAAGGCCAAAACTTATAACATCGCTGTGGCTCCCACCGAGCACGGCACCGTCACGGCCCCGGCCTCGGCAGAATATGATTCACCGGTTGAATTTACCGTTACTCCCGACCCGGGCTATGTGCTCGGTTCAATAAAGGTGATTTATACGCAAGGCTCTGATAAAACCGAGATTCCTGTGTCTCAAACCCAGAGCGGCTCCTACACCTTCACCATGCCGGGAACCGATGTCACTATTGTGGCAGCCTTCGAGCCTGCCACCTACAGCATTACCGTGGCTCCCACCGAGCATGGCCAGGTTAGCGCTCCCGCTTCAGCCCGCTTTGGCGAAACGGTGAGTGGCGTGGTCGCAACCCCCGACAAGGGCTATGAAATCGACGAGATCTATTACACCTATGATGTGGGCGGCAGTGTGCCCGACCCGATATTTCACATTGAGAACGGCACCTTCACCATGCCGGGCACCGATGTGACCATTGTGGCCACTTTCAAGCTCATAACCTATGCCATTACCGTGGCTCCCACCGAGCATGGCACCATCACGGCCCCGGCCTCGGCAGAATATGATTCACCGATTGAATTTACCGTTACTCCCGACCCGGGCTATGTGCTCAGCTCAATAAAGGTGATTTATACGCAAGGCCCCGATGAGACCGAGATTCCTATGTCGCAAACCGAGAGCGGCTCCTACACCTTCACGATGCCCGATGCCGATGTGACTGTTGTGGCAGCCTTTGAGCGTTATGCCTATGTTATTACCGTGGCTCCCACCGAGCACGGCACTGTTTCGGTTCCCGACGTCGCAGCTCCCGACGCGCAGGTTGAATTCACCGTCACCCCCGACGCTGGCTACAGGCTCAGCTCAATAAAGGTGATTTATGCACAAGGTCCTGATGAGACCGAGATTGCTATGTCGCAAACCGGGAGCGGCACCTACACCTTCACGATGCCCGATGCCGATGTGACCATTGTGGCAGCCTTTGAGCAGGAAGTGGCTACCGGCATTAACGATGTCAATGCCTCCACGGGCGCACAGGTGCGCTACTTCGACCTGCAGGGTCGCTACATCGGCACCACGCTCAGCGGAGCACGCCCGGGTGTCTATGTGACCAGCGACGGACGCAAGGTGGTCAAGTAAGCGATAAGGACGAGACTGTAGTTTGAAACGGAGTCTCACACTCCAATAATTTAATCTGGGGCCGATAAATTCACATTTCACGAATTTATCGGCCCCACTTTAATTCAATCACCGCCGTAGGTGTGCTTTTGCCGCCTCCACCAGCCGCTCCACCAGGCGGGGCAGGGCATAGCGGTCCAGCTCTTGTTCGGGAATCCACATGTAGCCATCGGGCAGCGAGGGCTTCACGGGTGTCTCAAATAGGTAGAAGTCAGCCATGATGATGCGGTGTGTGAGCACATGCTTCACGCCTTGCTGCAGCAAGGTGAGAGAGGCATTGTTCCCGGCTTGTTTCAGCAGCGGCTCAAGGGCGGCGAGCGCTTCTATACCGGCGACCTCGATGAGCAGCGGTTGCCACAGCCCTTGCCAAATGTCGCCGGCAGGGCGTCGCATGATGGCAGTTTCGCCCTGGCAGCGTATATATATAAATGTGAAGTGGCGTGTCGCCATTTTCACGGTCTTTTGCTTCACGGGCAGCACTTGAGTGCGGTGGGTGTGCAGAGCGTCGCAACTATCGGCAAGCGGACATTCAGAGCATCGGGGCGAGGTGGGGGTGCATAATGTGGCCCCGAAGTCCATCATCGCTTGGTTGAAGTCGGCGGCACGGTCGTTGGGCAACAGTTGCTGCGCCAGTGCCGCAAACTCCTTCTTGGCGGCCGTGGTGTTGATGGGTGTTTCAATCCCGAAGTGGCGCGCCAGCACGCGATAGGCATTGCCGTCGATGGCGGCATGGGGCAGCCGGTAGGCAAAAGCGGCAATGGCGGCCGCCGTGTAGTCGCCCACACCTTTCAGCCGGCGAATCTCCTCATAACTCTTTGGAAAACCTCCCAACGCCACAATTTGCTTGGCGGCTGCGTGCAGGTTGCGGGCACGGCTGTAGTAGCCCAACCCCTGCCACAGGCGCAACACCTCGTCTTCGCTCGCTGCCGCAAGGCTCTCCACGGTGGGGAACTGCTCCATGAAGTGCTCCCAATAGGCGGTGCCCTGGGCAATTCGCGTCTGCTGCAGTATCACCTCGCTCAACCAAATGGGGTAGGGGTCGGTGGTATGCCGCCACGGCAGGTCGCGGCCATGGTTCTCATACCAGCGTAGTAGTGTCGATGTGAAATGGTTCTCAGTCATGAGCAGTTTCTTTTGTGCAAAGTTAGTGATTTGTGCCGCATCTTTCTTGCCTATAACCAAAATAATCGTTATTTTTGTGCAAAACTAAAAAACTTATATATCATGTTTAGCAAAGAAACCTATGTGAATCGCCGCGCTGAACTCAAGCGGCTCGTGAAAAGTGGCGTGATTCTGCTCTTCGGCAACAATGAATCACCCTGTAATTATCCCAATAATGGCTATGCACCCTTCCGTCAAGACTCTTCATTTCTCTATTACTGCGGACTGAGACGCGACGGGCTGGTGGGCGTTATCGATATTGATAATAATAAGGAATACCTCATAGGCGATGACATTGACATTGAGGACATCGTGTGGTATGGCTCGGTGGACAGTGTTGCCAACTTGGCTGCGTCGGTGGGCATTGACAACACCGCTCCCATGGCAAAGCTGAAAGACCTGTGCGACGAGGCGCGCGCCAAAGGACGCACCATCCACTTCTTGCCGCCTTATCGCTTCGACACCAAGATTCAGATTATGGACTTGCTGGGCATTCACCCGAGCAAGCAGAAAGAGGCCGCATCGCTGCCACTCATCCACGCTGTGGTGAAGATGCGCTCGGTGAAGACCGCCGACGAGATTGTCGAGTTAGAACGTGCTGCCGCCATTGGCTACCAAATGCACACCACCGCCATGCGCCTTGCCAAACCCGGTGTCACTGAGCAGTATGTGGCCGGTCAGGTCGAGGGCATTGCCCGCTCCTATGGCTCCATGGTGAGCTTCCCCATCATCTTCTCGCAGCACGGCGAAATCATGCACGGCAACCCCTCGCAGGCTGTGCTTGAAGACGGCCGCCTGGTGCTGTGTGACTGCGGTGCCGAAACCTTCAGCAACTACTGCAGCGACAACACCCGCACCTTCCCCATCAACGGCAAGTTCACCCGGCGTCAGCTCGACATCTACAGCATCGTTGAGGCATGCCACGACCACGCCCTCGAAATCTCGAAACCCGGCGTGAAATACTTTGATGTACACATGAGCGTGTGCCGTCTCATGACCGAGCGCCTCAAGGAACTGGGCCTCATGAAGGGCGATGTGGATGAGGCTGTAGCAGCCGGTGCTCACGCCATGTTCCTGCCTCACGGACTGGGTCACATGATGGGCATGGACGTGCACGACATGGAAGGCTTGGGCCAGATTTATGTGGGCTTTGACGAGGAGACTCGCCCCAACCTGGAGCAGTTTGGCACCAACGCCCTGCGCATGGGTCGTCGCCTGCAAGAGGGCTTCGTGGTGACCGACGAACCGGGCATCTACTTCATTCCCGCACTCATCGACGACTGGCGCGCCAGCGGCCACTGCGCCGAGTTCCTCAACTTCGACATGCTTGAGCAATACAAGGACTTCGGCGGCATTCGCATTGAGGACGACATCCTCATCACGGCCGACGGTTGCCGATTCTTGGGCAAGGACCGCATTCCTTATCATCCTGCTGACATCGAAGACTATATCGCTAAAAATAGGTAATCCCAAATCGGTCGTTAGGCCGATTCGGGATTATCCTGATTTAATCACTATTATCAAGATTTTAGAGAGGTGAAAGCCTCTTTAAAATCTTGAATTATTGATACTTGGGCGATGGGCCGTACTTGTTTGTGCCACGGTCGCTGTCGAGCAGGGTGAACACAAAAATCACAATGCTGAGCACGGTGCTCACTAATCCCAGTATTGAAATTACTACGAACCAAACTCCGCCACTGGCTATCAGAGCATTTGCCATAGCGTCACTGTTGTATCTAAAACTGTAGGCTGTCCCGTAAAGAGAGAAAATGGCAGTGATATACAAGCCCATCATTACGGCACCCAGAATGAGATTCGTGCCAATCCACCACCCTGAGCGGTTGGTGTCGTGCAGACGGCGACACTGCACGGCATAGCTGGGAAGCAAACACACCAGACCGCCAATGCCGCAGGTAACCAGCGATACGAGGAAAGCGAACAGCATGAACCACCAGTACTCGCTACGGCGGGCACGGCCCGAGAAGTCGACGTACTTCTTGAAACAGATGCTGATGGCTTCACCAAAGCCCACTTGTGGACGCACAAAGCCTTGAACGTAGCCCTGCTGATAGCCCGGCTGCTGATAGCCTTGCTGGTATCCCTGTTGATAACCCTGCTGATAGCCTTGTTGCTGGTAGCCTTGCTGGTAGCCGGGTTGTTGATACTGTGGCTGTTGGTAAGCCTGTTGTTGATACTGCGGCTGTTGCGGTTGCTGATACTGCGGCTGCTGATATTGCGGTTGCTGTGCTGCAAAGAGAGTGGCAACCTCGGGAAGGTCAGCGGCCTTGACCCAGCTCGCCATACCGCTGCGCCACACGAGTGTGTCGGGGGTCATTCCGTTGGCCAGCAATTGACTTATGTCAAACGGGCCTAAGCGCTGATTGTTGATAAAAAGATAATACTGATTCACGATTGTAAAGTATTTGAATGATTAATGTCGGCTTTTGATGAACCTAAAACGTTCATTGGGTTTAATTTGCAACAAATATAGGCATTTTTCTTCTTGATTGCAACAATTTGGCAATATTTCATGCTGAAATACTGCAAATAGAATTGTTCGGGCCTCACCACCGATTTGTCTGAGGCCTCTTGCTCATTGCTGGCCCAGGTCGTCGTAGCGCTGATACAGGAAGTCGTTGTAGGGGAAGCGCTCGGCGTGAATGGCGCGCGCTTTCTCATAGAGCATTTGCTTCAGTTCCTCGATGTTTTGCCGTTTCTTGGCCGAGATGAACACACAGTTCTTGCCGCCGAGGCGTGCCATCCAAGTCTCCTTGAGTTCCTCGAGCGGAATGTTCTCACGCTGGCGCGGAGTGAGGTCGTCCTCATCTTTCTCAACGTAGGTGAATTGGTCTACCTTGTTAAAGACCATAATCATGTCCTTGTTGCTTGCGTCGCACACTTCCTGCAGGGTCTTGTTAACCACCTCTATCTGCTCCTCGAACTGCGGATGCGAAATGTCGACCACATGCACCAGCAGGTCGCTGTCGCGCACCTCATCGAGGGTGGTCTTGAACGACTTCACCAAGTGGGTAGGCAGCTTGCGGATGAAGCCCACGGTGTCGGTGAGCAGGAACGGCAGGTTCTCGATGACCACTTTGCGCACGGTGGTGTCGAGCGTGGCAAAGAGTTTGTTCTCGGCAAACACATCGCTCTTACTCAGCACGTTCATCAGCGTTGACTTGCCCACATTGGTGTAGCCCACCAGGGCGATGCGGGTGAGCTTGCCGCGGTTCTTGCGCTGTATCACCTTTTGCTTATCCCAGTCGGCAAGCTTTTGCTTGAGCAGCGATATCTTGGTCTTGACGATGCGGCGGTCGGTCTCAATTTGCTCCTCACCCGGGCCACGCATACCGATACCGCCTCGCTGACGCTCGAGGTGCGTCCACATACCCGCCAGTCGGGGTAGCAAGTACTGATATTGAGCCAGCTCCACCTGCATCTTGGCATTGGCGGTCTGCGCGCGACGGGCAAAGATATCGAGGATGAGGCTAGTGCGGTCCAGCACCTTCACCTTCACGGCCTTCTCGATGTTGGCCATCTGCTTGGGACTCAGGTCGTCGTCAAAGATAACCAGGTTCACATCATTATTGGCCACATAGTCGGCAATTTCTTCGAGCTTGCCTTTGCCCACAAAGGTGCTGCTGTTAGGTGCCTCACAGCGTTGCGTGAACTGCTTCACCGTCTCGGCGCCGGCGGTGTCGGCCAGGAAGGCCAGTTCGTCGAGATATTCGCGAGCCTTGTTCTCATTCTGTTGCGGGGTAATCAGACCCACCAGCACGGCGCGCTCTTGCTCCAGGTCATTGATGCGTTTTTTGTCGTCGAGTAGTCCCATATCGGATGTTAGATGTCAGTAGTCAGTTATCAGTTGTCAGTAGTTAGTATCTTGCTACAAAGTTAATAATATTTTCTCATATTTTTCACCTCTTTCCTCTTCATGAGTTCAATTTGCATCAATAAGAAATAATTATTATTTGAAAATGCGCTTAATAAAGAAAAATGTCTAACTTTGCATATAATCATAATCATGGCTAGCTATAGCCTCCTTCAATTAAACCAATGCAACTATAATATGGGAAGCAAGTCAATTTCAATTATAGATAAAGAATATATCCAATGGATTAAGGAACTGAGTTCCCGTTACCGTAGACGACAGATTAAGGCAGCGGTGAAGGTGAATCAGGAAGCACTTAAATTCTATATGGAATTGGGCCGTGATATCGTCGTGAAAAAAGCTGAAAGCCGATGGGGAAGCGGATTCATGAAGAATCTGAGCCGGGACTTAAAAGAGATTAACCCTAATGCCACATGCTTTTCACAGACGAACTTGCTGTATATGAAAAATTTTTATCTGTTATATCAACAGTATTTTGACTTTGCCCCACAGGTTGTGGAGCAAAATGAATCTGCAATTACTCCACAAGTTGTGGAGCAAATAAAAAAGGATATTTTTTCTGTTCCGTGGGGACATCATCGTTTTATAATTGACAAATATTTTGATAATCCCCAAAAAGCTTTATTCTTTGTTCGTCAGACTATAGAAAATGGCTGGAGTCGCAATGTTTTACTGAACTTCCTCGGAACCGACCTATTCGAACGGCAGGGAAAAGCTATGACCAATTTCAAGCAGATGCTACCTGATGAAACGAGTGACCTAGCTCAAGAACTGACTAAAGACCCCTATGACTTTGCATTTACAGGCATAACCGGACGCTATAATGAGCGTCTGCTAAAGGACAAACTACTAGGAAACATTACACAATTTCTAGTAGAATTGGGGACCGGCTTTGCTTATGTCGGTAAAGAATACAGGTTGCAAGTTGGTGAAAGAGAGCAATTCATCGATTTGCTATTCTATCATTTAAACTTATCTTGTTATGTGGTTATTGAGGTAAAAATCGGCAAATTCGAGTTTGCTGACGTAGGACAATTAGGCGGATATGTTGTTTCCTGCAATCATATTCTCCGCAAGGAAGGTCGCGACAACCCCACCATTGGACTACTGATTTGCAAAGAAAAAGATCGCATACAAGCTCAATATGCATTGGAATCCAGCAGTCAACCCATAGGCATCTCTGAATATGAGTTGGAGAAATTCTATCCCGAAAAAGTGGAAGGAGCTATACCTTCTATTGAGGAAATAGAAGCGAAATTAAGTGAGAACTTGAAAAAATTGTAACTACGCAATTTGATTCACACATCATAATTAAGGTTTTAGCATGAATCTTTTCTGAAAACAAAGTTTTTCTCACATTTCGCGATTTACGAATTGATCAGGCACAAAAGAATAGCTCCCGTAGCATGGCTACAGGAGCTATTATAATGATATTTAATCAGTTACGGAAAAGAAATTACTTCTTGTCGTCGTTGATGGTGCAAACCGAAACGCGGTTCCACTCGAGTTCGCTGAACATATTGCCAATACCCTGGCCTTCAGCGTTGATGCGGTTAGCCTTGATGCCATACTTCTTAACGAGCATGTCCTTAACAGCAGCGGCACGATTGTTGGCGAGCTTGATGTTGTTTTCAAGAGGACCTTCGGGAGAAGCGTAACCCTTGATGTCAACGGTAGCGTCTTTGTGGTTCTTCAGATAGATAGCAACGCGCTCCACGTTGGGCTGCTGGTCGCGAGTGATGTCCCACTTGTTCACTTTGAAGAACACGTTGGTCATCAGCTGTTCGCCGGTCTTGTCAACCTCAACAACCTTGTTCTTGAGCTGCTTGCAAGCCTCGAGGTCACGAGCGAGCTGGTCAGCGCGAGCGTTAGCAGCGTTGAGGTCGGCCTGAGCCTTGCTCAGCTGGTTGCGCAGATCGTTGATCTTGCCATTGAGCACGTCGATGTCTTCCTGAGAGTAGCGGTAGGGGCACAGTGTCATGTAGTGCTCACCGTTGCTGTTCTTGAAGTGATAAGTAACACCAACTTCCATCTCAACGAGGGCGTTGTTGGCATTGTAGCGGCTGGTCTGGACGTTGCGGCCGGCATCCACCTTGCGGTTCATGTCGCGGTTCACATAGGGGTTGTCCTTGCATCCGTTCATGTCCCAGAGCACTGAGGGCTTCAGTGACAGGGTCCAAGCCTTTGATTCACCCAGGTTGAAGTTGATGTTCATACCATACTTGGTGTACCAAGAGTTCTCGTCGCTATTGTCAGTACCATGCTGATAAGCGTGCAGCCAACCTGCACCGGCAACAGCCTCAATCTCGACAAAGCGGGGAGCGCCCTTGTAACCGCCGAACAGGTTCGACAGATTCACGGCACCAAATGCGCCTACGAACTGATGGTCAAACCAGTTCACGCTCTTGCCTCCGAAGGGAGCCCAAGGAGTGCGAATGTCGTTCCAGCTCGAAGTGTTGATAGTCCACTCGCCTTCAAGACCTAAACCCAGAACGGGAGTAACCTGCTTGCGAACTTCGAGACCGAAGATGCCGCGAGCGTTCTTGAAGAATGCATAGTGTTGGAAAGGAGAAACTGCACCGCCCTTGAGCGTGATAGACATGTTATCGAAAGCCTTGCTTCCTTGAACAGTGGTCTGTGCCTGAGCGGCTGCAAAGCCGAATAATACGGCAGCTAACAGAATAACTTTTTTCATAGTTAATTGAATAATTAGTTATTTTAATAATAAGAGATACTCTCTTGAAAAAACTTGGCAAAATTAGTCAATTTTTTCGTGGTAGCCAAATATTCCGACATTTTTCAACCAAATCACGCCTTATGGACCACAGACACTAGCCGAACTATTGTGGATTTGCTCCAACCGCCTAACCCGCCACCTTAACATCCGGGTTTTTCTACCCTTTCTGGCCCGACCGGAGCGGCCGGCTCGGCTATCCCGGCTATCCCGGCCGACTCGACTATCCCGGCTAGAGCGGCCGACTCGGCTATGCCTGCTAGTTTGGCTAGGCTGGCTAGCGCGGCTAGAGGCTCTAGAAAAACTAGAAAAACTAGATAGGGTAGCGAGAAAAAGCCGGGGCGAAAGTGTTTCGTCCCGGCTTTGATATGGGGTTATGGATTTAACCTAAATCGTGGTGTTAAACCCAAATTGTGGGTTAAGTGTTTAGCCGCAGTGGAAGTAGGTGTTGACGAGTTGCTGCAGCTCCTCGGGGTTGTTCTCCACGTCTTTGCGCAGGGTGGCGTCGTTGAAGTCGCGCAACTGCTTGATGATGCCGTCGATCATAGCGGGGCTGAACACATCATATTCTTCAAAGACGGCGCGCATTTTCTCGAGGCAGTCGGCTGAAGCGACGCAGCTGTCGGGCAGTTGTGCCAGTTGTTCGAGACGATCTTCGTTGGCCTTATCGTGAATGTTGACGTCAACATAGGTGCGCTTGGCAACGTCCAGAGCGTTCTCCATCTCGAAGCCGTGACGGCAGGCGACGCAGAGTCCGGCAATCAGCTGGTAGACATCGGCCGAGCCATCGGGCGAGCGCATCTCCACGGTTTGCTTGAGCGAGGTGTCGTAGTTGCCCGGTTGCTCCAGCGGGTTGGCCTTGGTGCACATATCGACACCGGCGGTCCAGCCCAGAGGCACGCGAACGAGCACGGAGCGGTTGCGATCGCCCCAGCACACGTTGGTGGGTGCTTCCTGGTGAGGCACCAGACGGAAGTAGGCCATGGGGTTCTTGTTGCCGAAGGCGGTGATAGCGGGAGCGAGGTCCATCATGCCGGCAATCATGCGGCGTGCGTCATCGCTGAGCACTCCGTTGCTGACCATCATGTTGCGACCGTCCTTGAGCATGCGCATGTGGATGTGGAGACCTGAACCGGCCTTGCCCACAGTGATTTTGGGAGCGAATGTCACGTTCAGACCCATCTGGTAAGCGAGGTTGCGAATCACCCACTTGGCGATGACCAGCTGGTCGGCCGCCTGCTGAGCGGGCACGGGCAGGAACTCTATCTCGTTCTGCTCGTAGGTGTTGCCGTCTTGAGTGAAGTTGCCCACTTCGCTATGGCCATACTTGATTTGGCCACCGGTTTGAGCCACATATTTCATGCACAGGGTGCGGAAGTCGTTAGCCTTGGCATAGGGAGCCGACTCGTGGTAACCGCGTTGGTCAACAGCGGGATACAGACCTTCGTCGCTGAAAATCACGTAGTATTCCAGTTCGCCCATGGCGTGGAATTCCATGCCGGTCACTTTGCGGAAGGCGTCGCAAGCTTTCTTGAGTGTGTGCTCGGGTGAGCTTTCGAGCGGATTGCCGTCCTTGTCGAAGAATGAGCAGAGCATGCACAGCGTGGGAATCTCTGAGAATGGGTCGAGGAAGGCGGTGGAGTAGCGAGGCATCACATAGAGGTCGCTGCTACCTGCCTGAATGAAAGAGAACAGGCTAGAACCATCAACGCGTTCGCCGCAAGTGAGGATAGTCTCCAGATATTCCAGGTTGTTGATGACGAAATTCAAGGTTTTGAGTTTGCCGTCGCCGGCGGGATACATGAAATTCACCATCTTAATCTCGTTCTCCTGAATATAACGGATGATGTCGGCACGCGTGAATTGCGAAGCCGGTTTTTGCAACGCAGCCACAAGATTGTTGGCATTGAGCATCAATTCTTTATTATCCATCGAATTGTGTTTTTAAGGAGTTAATAGTTTATTTATAGTATAATTGGTTTTCAATGACTGGGCAAATGTAGTGATTTTCTTGCAACTGACCAAATTGCAACCGCATGAAAAGCACAGAAAACAGTTTTCAGTTATCAGTTTTCAGTGGTCAGTTGTCAGATTTTATTTGGTGGGGAGAGGGTCGCCGGTGACGGGATGCACCCAATTGGGGTTGAGTTGCCGCATGAGCAGGTAAAAGAAGTCACGGTCCATGAGGTGGCGGTGCGGAACGGTGAGTTCGGGGGTGTCGATGACCAGGTCGTCAATGGCCATGATGTCGATGTCGACCACGCGATCCACATAGCCGCCCCGGGCATCGCGATGGCTGGCGCTACCCAGTTGCCGCTCAATGTCGTGCAACCACCGGAGCATCTCCATGGGAGTGAGGTCGCTGCGCAACATCACGCCCACGTTCACAAAGGTGTTGGCCGATTCAAAGCCCCAGGGCTCACTGGCCATCATGGGGGTTACGGCGCAGCCGCCGGTGCCTGCCGAGAGCGCGGCAATAGCAAGGCGAACCTGAGCGTGCTTGTCGCCCAGGTTCGATCCTATATTCAAGTAGTAGATGTGCTTGTCGTTCATTTGTTTCGGTGTGGTGACCATGCCGCTTCAAGCGCTCAAGCGAGGCTGAGGCGTGTTACAGGGTCTTGTGTACCTCAACTTCCTCAAATGCCTCCACAATGTCGCCCACAACGATGTCGTTGAAGCTCTGCACACTGAAGCCGCACTCCATGTTGGTGCCCACCTCCTTGGCATCGTCCTTGAAGCGCTTGAGTGAACCGAGTTGGCCGGTGAAGACCACGATGCCGTCGTGAATGACACGAACCTTGCAGGTGCGCTTAATCTTGCCTTCACGCACAATGGCACCGGCAATGGTACCCACCTTGGAGATGTGGTACACTTCCTTGACCTCGGCGGTGCCCAGCACTTCCTCCTTGATGTCGGGCGAGAGCATACCTTCCATAGCGCTCTTCACCTCCTC
>CAMKGM010000021.1 GCA_946412245.1 uncultured Bacteroidales bacterium | reverse complement strand
CCGAAACCAAGGACAACGACTTCACCTGGCGCGACTTCCAGGCTCGCAACAACAACGAGCTGGTGGCCATTCTGGGCAACTTCGTGAACCGTGCACTGGTGCTCACCCACAAGTATTTTGAGGGCAAAGTGCCGGCCTGTGGCGAACTCACCGATTACGACCGCGCCACCATCGACGAGTTCAAGGGCGTGAAAGCCACTTTGAGCGAAGCGCTCGAGACCTTCCACTTCCGCGCTGCCCTCGCCGAGGCCATGAAATTGGCACGCATTGGCAACAAATACCTGGCCGACACCGAGCCCTGGAAACTCGCCAAGACCGACATGGCACGCGTCGAGACCATCCTGAATCTGGCTCTGCAAATGTGCGCCAACCTCGCCATCGCTTTCGAGCCTTTCCTGCCTTTCAGCGCCGAGAAACTGCGCAACATGCTGGACATCGACAAGTTGGACTGGAATGCGCTGGGCAACTTCGATATTCTCAAGGCCGGCGATGTCATCAACAAGCCCGAACTCCTCTTTGAGAAGATTGAGGACGATGTGATTCAGGCACAGCTCGACCGCCTTGAGCGCATCAAGCAAGAGAACATCATCAACAACTTCAAGCCCAAGGCCATTGGCCCGCAGTGCACCTTCGACGACTTCATGAAACTCGACATTCGTGTGGGAACCGTCACTGCCTGCGAGAAAGTGAAGAAGGCCGACAAACTCCTGTGCCTCAAGATTGATGACGGAATCAAGGGACGCACCATCGTCAGTGGCATTGCCAAGTATTACAACCCCGAGGACCTCGTGGGCAAGCAAGTGTGCTTCATTGCCAACTTCCCGCCGCGCACCTTCAAGGGCATCGAGAGCCAGGGCATGATACTCAGCGCCGAGGATGCCGACGGACGTCTGGTGGTAGTCGGGCCAACCGGAACCGTGAAACCCGGTGTGCAGGTCAAGTGATTTCCCACTTTTCCCACTTTTCCCGGATTTCCCTAAATTCCCAACCTTTAGCTCGGGAAAATTTCAAAGCAAAAGTCGCCTATGGCGGTGTGCGGTGCCCGAAGGGCATTGAAACTTTTCCCAACTTTCCCGCTTGTCCAACTGAAAACTGACTTCTGATAACTGACAACTGATAACTGACAACTGAAAACTGACTTCTGTCATCTGCTTCTCGCATGAGCGAAACCACCGATAAAACCCTCTATGTGAGCGACCTCGACGGCACACTGCTCAACAGCGATTCGCAAGTCTCGCCCGAAACCGTCGCAATGCTCACACGACTCATCGACGACGGCGCGCTGTTTACCATTGCAACGGCGCGCACGCCCGCCACCGTGGTGCCGCTCTTGCAGAGTCTCCCCATGAACCTGCCCTTCATTGTGCTCAATGGCGCCGCCTTGTGGAACAACGAGTTGCAGGACTATGAACAGGTGCACACCATGGAACCCGCTGTGGTGCAAGCCGTTTGTCGGCACTTTGAGAACAGAGGCATTCATCCCTTTGTCTACTGCCGCAGTGGCCACCAGGTCCACGCCCATCATGTAGGGCCGCTCACCTGGCAGGAGAAAATCTTTGTGAGCGACCGCATGAACCTGCCGCTCAAGCAGTTCTTTCTAGAAGATGACCACTATAGCCAACACCCTGACGTGATGCTCATCTATTCCATGCAGGACTACGGCAAGTTGCGGCGCGTCTACGAGGAGCTACAACGCGATGTGGACTGCTCTCCCTTTGTCTATCACGACATCTACGACTTTGAGTCAGGACTCATGGAAGTGTACCGCCGCGGGGTGAGCAAGGCGCAGGCCATCAAGGCGCTCGCACAGCGATGCGGCGCCACACGCATCGTGGTGTTCGGCGACAACCGCAACGACATCCCCATGATGCAGGCAGCGACCGTGGCCATCGCTATGGACAACGCCTTTCCTGAAGTCAAGGCCGTGGCCCATGAAGTCATCGGCAACAACGATGCCCATAGCGTAGCGCGATGGATTGAACAAGATTTTTACCGCTATCGACAATAAAAACACGGTTTTTCCGTTAATACTAACAATAACTATTTTCATGCCGTGCCCATGAATTTGAGAAACATATACGACTCCCGACGCATTTGGAAGATAGCCCTCATCGCCGTCTCTCTCATCCTCGCGTCGCTGTTCCTATTCATCTCCAACCGCCTGGTCAAGGACCTCGCCATACAAGAGCGCGAACGCATGGAAATATGGGCCGATGCCACCAAGGAACTCGCCGCTATGGCCAACGAACCCGTAGGCGACGATATGCCCATGGCAATGAACAATGTGGACTTCGTGTTCAGCATCATCGAGCGTAACCACACCATTCCCGTGTTGCTCGTCGATGCCAACGACAGCATCCTGCAATACCGCAACTTCCGTCTGCCGGAGCCCATCGACAGCATGAACATGATGACCCTCTCTCCCCGCAACAGGGCTTTCCTTCAAAAGAAACTCGATGCCCTCAAGGGGTCCAAAAACGTCATCGAAATCAACATTGACAAAGTCACCAAGCAGTTCCTCTACTACGAAGACTCTACCGTGCTGCGACGTCTCGCCTATTATCCCTACATTCAGCTTGGCGTACTGCTACTCTTCCTGGCCATCGCCTACTTTGCCCTGATTAGCGTCAAGAAAGCCGAGCAAAATAAGGTGTGGGTAGGTCTCTCTAAAGAAACGGCGCACCAACTGGGCACTCCCATTTCATCTCTCATGGCATGGACGCAAATGCTTGAGTCCATGGGCGTAGACAAGGAGATTGTGGGCGACATGGACAAGGACGTACACCGTCTCTCGGTCATTGCCGACCGATTCTCAAAAATCGGTTCCATGCCCGACAAGGAGCTCGCCTTCATCAACGAGGCCGTGCCGCAAGCACTCGCCTATATGCGCAACCGCATCCCCAAGCGCGTCAAACTCACCATCAATCTCGACGAGAACCACAACTGCGGCGTGATGCTATGCCAGTCGCTCTTTGAGTGGGTCATGGAGAACCTCACCAAGAATGCCGTCGACGCTATGGGGGGCGAAGGTAGCATCGACATCACTGTGACCAATAACGATGACTATGCCGAGATTCTGGTCAAGGACACCGGCAAGGGCATTCCGCGCAAGAATTTCAAGACCGTCTTCAATCCGGGCTATACCACCAAGAAACGTGGCTGGGGCTTGGGACTGACCCTTGTCAAGCGCATCATCGAGGAATATCATGGCGGACGCATCTACGTCAAGGAGAGCGAACTGGGCCGAGGCACCACTTTCGCCATTGAACTGCCCTGTGTCAACTAACGCTAACACCACATTATGATGAATAACCCATATTCCAAAATAACGATGTTAGGCACCGGCAACGCCATGTGCGTTCGCTGCTACAACACATGCTTCTGCCTGCACACACCACAGTCGTTGCTCATGGTCGACGGCGGTGGCGGCAACGGCATCTTCAAGCAACTGCACCGGGCACGCATCGCCTATGAGGACATTCACCACCTGTTCGTGACTCACACACACACCGACCACATCATGGGAGTCATTTGGATGATTCGCAAAATCTCGCCGCTCATCCACAAGGGCAAGTTCCAAGGCACGCTCACCATCTATGGCCACGATGAGGCATGCGAGGCGCTACTCACCATGTGCAAACTCATGCTCAATGAGCAAATTATGAGTGCAGTGGGGCGCGAAATCGTAATCCGTGAGGTGACCGACGGTGAGCATATTGAGTTCGACGACTTGGCCATTGACTGTTTCGACATCGGGTCGACCAAGAAGAAACAATTCGGCTTTGCCGCAACTTTGCCCGACGGCCAACGGGTTGTGTGTCTGGGCGACGAACCCTACAACGTGCGCAACGAGCGCTATGTGCGCGACTGCGACTGGCTGCTATGCGAAGCCTTCTGCCTTTACGGCCAACGCGAACAGTTCCGACCCTATGAGAAGCACCACAGCACCGTGCTCGACTCGGCCCGTGTGGCAGCTCAACTCGGTGTGAAGAACCTCTTGCTCTACCACAGTGTGGATGCGAATCTCGCCACCCGACGGCAACAGTTCACCGAAGAGGCCGAGCAAGTCTTCAACGGAAACATCGTAGTCCCCGATGACCTCGACACCATCCTTCTGTGAATCATCCTGCAACCATCCATCTCAAAAAATCACCCCAATAACACAAATTATCACTTTTTGATAATCATTTTTTGATTATCATTTTTTGATAATTATAATAAAACCACTATCTTTGCTCCAAAAATACGAGCACTATGAACAACCCCTTTGTTACAAATGGCTATGCAGGCGAGCATTACTTCTGCGACCGAGTAACTGAGACTCAATCACTTACTGAGTTGCTATGTAATGAAAACAATGTGGCACTCATCTCGCCTCGTCGCCTGGGCAAGACCGACCTCATCAAGCACTGTTTTGCTCAAGATGAGATTAAAAGCCAATATTACACATTTGTGGTCGATGTCTATGCGACCACCTCGTTGCGCGAGTTTGTCAACGCCCTGGGCAAGAGCATCATCGAGGCACTCAAGCCAAAAGGTAAGCGCATCATGCAGCGATTCGTTGATGTCGTGGCTTCGTTGCGCGCCGATGTTACATTCGATGTTTTTGGTCAACCTTCTTGGGGCGTAGGTGTGGGAAACTTGAAAGATCCTGAGAGTTCGCTCGACGAGATTTTCAATTTTCTTGAGCAAGCCGACCGTCACTGCATTGTGGCCATCGATGAGTTTCAGCAGATAGCCAGCTACTCCGATGCTCCCAATATTGAAGCACAGCTCCGTACCCACATTCAGAACTGTCGCAACGCCAATTTTATCTTTGCGGGTTCGCAGCGACATTTGCTCAATGAAATGTTTGCTTCTCCATCGCGCCCCTTCTACCAGTCGGTGACGATCATGAATCTGCAACCACTGGCATTAGAAGCTTATCGCGATTTTGCCGTGAATCTTTTCGACGAAGCGGGAAAGACATTGCCAGGCGAGGTTGTTGACGAAGTCTATCATCGTTTTCACGGCGTGACAGCCTATATGCAACGCATCATGAACACCTTGTTCTTGCGCACTGGGCGTGGTGAGGAGTGTAATTTGTCGGCAATCGATGAAGCTGTTGACTACCATTTGAATATGGCTAACGACACTTATGAGGCTTTGCTGCGACAACTTCCACCCAGTCAAAGCAAAACATTTGTTGCAATAGCGATGGAGGGCAAAGTGAAAGGAGTGACAAGCGGCGAGTTTGTACGAAAGTACAACTTGCAATCGGTCAGTTCTGTTAACTCAGCAGTAAAAGGGTTGCTTGCTAAAGACTTGCTTACCGAGGATAAAGGTTATTATATGGCCTATGATGCCTTCTTTGCCTTATGGATAAAGAGAAATGTTACTCATTAATTAACTTATAACTTGATATTGTATGATTAGCAAGATAGCCGTCTTCACCATTACTTCGGCGTTGCACGATAAGGACGCCATCGACAAGGCCTCGAAGGAATTCCTCGACAGCCTGAATATCAACTATACTCTGCATGACGACAACTTCGCCACCTACGGCGAAGCTCCGCTCTGCCTCATCTACGTGCGCACCGGTGGAGCCGAGGGCATTTTCAAAGCCCTACTGCCCCAACTGCTGCAACAAGCGCCCGGCGCTCCTTTCTACCTACTCACATCAGGACAAAGTAACTCGCTGGCGGCATCCATCGAAATTCTCGCTTATCTGGAGCAGCAAGGCTTGCGCGGCGAGATTCTGCATGGCAATCCGCAATACATCGCACGCCGCATTGACTTGCTCACGCAAGTCGAGGAGGCAAGAAAGAATTTGCGGGGCTTGAAACTGGGCGTGATTGGCAAACCGTCAGACTGGCTCATCGCCAGCCAAGTCGACTATGACGCATTGCTGCTACATGGCATCCAAATTGTTGACATTGAAATGGCTGAACTGCTCGATGCCTTTGCCGCCACACAATGCTCTGCCCCACAGCAATTGCTCGACGAAGCCCCTGAAGGTGCCATCCGCGACAGTGTGCCCGATGCTTGGCGCATCTACCACGCACTCAAGCAACTGGTGCAACGCCATGGACTGCGAGGGCTCACGCTGCGATGCTTCGACCTGCTCACCGCCGTGCACAACACCGGTTGTCTGGCACTGGCACAACTCAATGCCGAGGGTATCACTGCCAGTTGCGAGGGCGATATTCCCGCGTTGCTATCCATGGCCATTGTCCATGCACTCACAGGTGTAGCCGGTTTTCAAGCCAATCCGTCCAGAATCAATGTTGAGACGGGCGAACTCACCTTTGCCCACTGCACCATCCCGTTCAACATGGTGCAACGACATGAACTGCACACCCACTTTGAGTCGGGTATTGGAGTCGCTATTCGAGGATTCATGCCCACCGGGCCCGTGACCCTGTTCAAGGCTTCGGCTGCACTTGACCGGCACTTCGCCGCACAAGGACAGTTGGTTGAAAATCTGGCATTGCCCAATCTGTGCCGCACTCAGCAGGTTATCATGCTCGACGATGCGACCCAAGCCAGCTACTTCCTGCGCCACCCCATTGGAAACCATCACATCATTGTGCCGGGACACCGCAAGCAGGCTCTTGATGCAATTATGAGTATCTTTAAATCATAAAAATGCACCATAATCGGTAAAATTTTACTTCTTGGGCAATTACATACTCATTTTAATTTTGCCATTCGTTTTTTTTAACTATCTTTGCAAGTGAATAATACAACTGTTGTAAAACAACGCTAAACCACAAACATAAAGAGTGTTAACCTTTTAAATTATAACAACGTGAAGAATAAAAGAAATAGGCTTCAGCTTATAATGAACCTTATTAAAACTAACAACATCAGTAGCCAAAACGAATTGGCTCAGATGTTGCGTAACTATGGAATCAATGTGACGCAAGCCACACTGTCGCGTGACCTGAAGTCACTGAAAGTAACTAAAATAGCATCGGATAATGGGGAGTATATTTATATCATTCCCGATAGCAACGAGCTGCAAGACTCATTGCTGATTCGAGGCTTAAATAGTGTCTCGCCTAACCAGCAGGTCGGTTTCGTCTCCATCAAGTTTTCAGGCAATATCGCCGTCATCAAGACGCGCAACGGCTATGCAACCGGACTTGCCTATGACCTCGACATGAGCAAATCGCCATTGATTGTGGGCACCATCGCAGGAGCCGACACTGTATTCATTATCCTCAACGAGGGAGTGTCGCGCGACGAGGCAATTAACTTTTTCTCTCGCTTTGTGCCCATTGAGTGACATAACACAACCTCGCGGGCTCTAATTTGCATTCTTTAAACTTGATAACGATATGATTAAAGTTGGCATTGTGAACGCCACAACCCCAGTGGCTGGTGAACTGATCCGAATCCTTATTAATCACCCTGATGTGGAGATTGTATGGGTTCAGAGCTCGCAGGACGTTGGCATGGATGTCACTCATGTGCATCAGGGTATTACCGGCGAGACACAATTGCAACTGTGCAGCGAGCCGGCTTTCGATTGTGTCGATGTTGTATTCCTGTGCCACAGTCAAGGCTCTTCAATAGCCTTCATGAACCGATATCGTGACCAATTGCCACCTGAGTTGCGCATCATCGACCTCTCGCCCGACTTCAGATTGCCCGGCGACGAGCACGACTTCGTCTACGGCTTGTCCGAACTCAACCGCAAGTATATGGTGCATGACTGCTTCCACGTGGCTTGCCCGGGTGCCTTTGCGCAAACTTTGGAAATTGCCCTATTGCCTCTTGCCAAGAACCTGATGCTCAACACCGACATTCACGTCACGGCCATTGCGGGACGCGCTACCGGCACACCGCCATCAAGACACAGCGGCAATGTCGCTATTGAACACGCGCTATCAAGCCCTCAGGTGCCCGAGGTCGAACAGGCTCTCAAACAACTGCAACTCAGCTTCAATAGCAACATTCACTTCGTACCCATGCGAGCCGGCTTTGACCGAGGTTTGCTCATGGCAGCCTATGTGAAGTGCAATGTTGATTTAGATGTGTTGCGCCAACTCTACGAGGACTACTACGATGACCACAACTTTGTCTTCATCGTCGACCGGCCCGTGTGCATCAACGACGTACTGAACACTAACAAGTGCCTGCTGAACTTGGAGCGCACCGGCGACAAGTTCTTGATTACGGCCGTTATTGACGATGCCATGAAGGGATCTGCCGGCAATGCCGTGCACTGCATGAATCTGCTCTTCGGCTTACATGAGAGAGTCGGCCTCATCGCCAAGTCGTCGGCCTTCTGAAACACGCTTTTACATTTGCATTCCCATACTAACGATTCCGCAGCACCCGGCGGCATCCGCGCCTACCGTTTTTGCCATTCTTCCGAGAAAAAGTGAAAATTTCTTGCATTTTTCATTTTTTTTGTTGAAATTTGTGTTTCTATTAGATTCACACCTTTCTATCCATTAACAAATAGTAATTTATGAAAAGAATTATTTTTATAATATTATTTGTTGTTACTATCATGAATATCAATGCCCAGTACAACAAGGATAAGCACTTCACCCGTGAGGTAGGCTACAGTTCCGATTTCCGGGAGTTGATTGCCTCCGACATCGCACGTGACCTCAGCGTCCGCGATGCACGATGCGAAGTGCTACCCGCAGCACAGTATTTGGTTTCCGATACCGAGCAGGCCTGGTGCAACGGGCTCGACATCATGACCACCTTCTACAATCCCAAGGCCAAAAGGGTGGAGCGGAGCTACTATGGCGCTTTCGGCCAAGGACCCTTCGACGGCATCAGCGGTGACTACGAACTCGTGGTCAAGGGCGGCAACGTGAGTGTCAAGGGGAAACCCGCCCTCAAAGTCTCCATCGAGAAATATGGCAACTATGTGATGATGGTGTTCCGCAACGCTCAAGGGCAACCCGTGAAAGCCTATTACCACTTCGACTTCGACGAAGCCCGCAACACAGGCAAGTGGACGCGTCTCATCCACTATTTGCTGGCCGGCAACTACCCCCTTGGCGATAAGCAAGAGCACTCCGCAGTGTTCGGGCCCAGAATGAGTTTTTACACCGGCTACAAATACGATGAAGACCCGGGCATCTACGACCTCTACATCGATGGCAACACACTCCAGGTGTCCATTAGCTATGGCGCGGGACGCGCAAGCCACGGTGACCCAAGTAGCCCCAAATATGGCAAGATGCCGGGCGGCGGTGGTGCCGCCGCACTCATGGGGCCCATGGAATGGGAAGTAACACCCACCATTCAGGGCATTGACATCAACGTCACTCATGACCAAAAGTTTGTAGACCATAACCCCCGTGTGGGCAATCAGGGAGAGAAACGCAGCCTCACCAAGGCACAAGGCCCCTACGAAGGTCTTGACGGCAAGTGGACCTTCGCCTCTGTCATTCCCCTCACGCCCACCCTGCTCAAGATTTTCCCCAAGGAGATGCTCAAATACATGCGCGGCGAGATTTATGCCCGCTACGGCGACACATTTGCCGATCCCGACACGCAGGCCTACTTCGATGCACAACCCTGGTATCACAAGCAACCCGGCAAGAAAATCACGCTGACCGATATTGAACGCTACAACTATGCCGTTATCAAGATGGCCGAAGCAATTGCAAAATAAACTCCAATTCCACTAAGAAATGACTCCTATCGAACAACGTAACCTACTCATAGCCGACAATCTCATCAAGAATCTAAAGCGTCGGCACATTCAGGCATACTTCTGCCCTACCGCGGCCGAGGCAGTTGACCAAGTCATGCAACTCATTGACAAGGGCAACACGGTGACCTGGGGTGGCTCCATGACCATTCGCGACCTGGGCATCACGCATGCCGTCAAGGAACGTGATGACTTGAACGTGATTGACCGCGAAGATGCCACTTCGCCTGAAGAGGTGCGCGAAATGTATCTCAAAGCTTTCAGTGCCGATGTCTATCTCACCAGTGCCAATGCCATCTCTGAAGATGGTGTGATTGTCAACGTGGACGGCAACGGAAACCGCGTGGCTGCCATCACCTGGGGACCCAAACGCGTCATCTTCGTGGTGGGAATGAATAAGGTGATGCCCAATGTTGAGGCGGCTCTGGCTCGTGCTCGAGGCATCGCCTCGCCCACCAACGCACAACGATTTGACATCGCCACTCCTTGCCACATCGATGGTGCTTGCCACAACTGCAACTCGCCCGATAGCATTTGCAGCTATGTCCACTTCTTGCGAAACTCCCGCCAGCAAGGCCGACACATCGTGGTGCTCGTGGGCGAGAACCTGGGATATTAACCTCAAAACTTATTCATAGCCAAACACATATAAAAAAACAACAAACTGATAATAACTCTTAAAACTCTATATTTATGGCCATTAACAAAGTTATTCTTTTAGGAAATGTAGGTAAAGAACCCGAAGTGAGATACCCCTCACAGGGTCAAGTGATGGCAACTTTCTCGCTCGCCACCAGCGACCGTGCCTACACCAATGCAGCAGGCGTTAAAGTCCCTGAACGCACCGAGTGGCACAACATCGTCGCTTGGGGCAAAAATGCCGAAGTGATTGAAAAATATGTGCACAAGGGAACCAAACTCTACATTGAGGGCAAACTGCGCACGCGCGTTTGGGAAGACAAGAACGCCATCAAACGCTATGTCACTGAAATCTACGTCGACACCTTCGAACTCCTGGGTTCCAAACCGGCCGACACTGCATCACAAACTCCGGCCCAGTCCGATGCCGCTTTACCCTAACGGTTCTCGTCACTTTTTCTTGGAAACCTTGCGAGGTTTGGATGGCTTGGGTGGATTCATGCGCAGTATCTGCACCGAGCGAGCCGGCAAGTAGAGTTTGAGCCAACCCAGATGCGCGTCGGCATAGAGCGGGTCATGTTGCGTGAAGTGCTTCACGCCGGCTTCTATATTGCCGTAACCACCGTAGCGAGGATTATCGCTGTCAATCACCCCGTCATACTCCCCTTCGGGAGCCAGAATTCCATAGTCGGCAAACGACTTCACGGGATTGAAGTTGAACACAAACACCAGGTTGCCGCGCTTGTAGGCCAGAATTTGATCATCATCCTTATCCCATAGTTTCTCAATGGGTAGCGACTGATAGTTCTTCGTGCCGCCTATCAGGTGCATCACATCCTTGTCCCAGTTGTTCAGGAACTGATATTTGAGGTCCTGACGGTCAACCAAACTCCACTGGCGGCGGGCATATTTGTAGCTCCACCCGTTGCCCTCGCGCGGAAAGTCAATCCACTCGGGATGCCCCCACTCGTTGCCCATAAAGTTGAGATAGCCGCCGTTGATGGTCGAGGCGGTCACGAGTCTAATCATCTTGTGCAGCGCCATGCCGCGATCCACCACACCATTGTTGTCGCCAGTCATCATGTGCCAGTACATCTCCTTGTCTATCAGGCGGAAGATGATAGTCTTGTCGCCTACCAATGCCTGGTCGTGGCTCTCGGCATAACTGATGGTCTTCTCATCGGCACGCCGGTTGGTGAGTTCCCAAAATATGGAGGTGGGCTTCCAGTCCTCATCCTTGCGCTCCTTGATGGTTTTAATCCAGTAGTCGGGAATGCCCATCGCCATGCGGTAGTCAAAGCCTATGCCGCCGTCCTTGAACTTGCGTGCCAGACCCGGCATACCGCTCATCTCCTCGGCAATAGTGATGGCATGAGGATTCACCTCGTGGATGAGCAAGTTGGCAAGTGTGAGATAAGTGATGGCATTGGTGTCCTCATTGCCGTTATAGTAGTCGTCGTAGCTGCCGAAGGCCTGACCCAGTCCGTGGTTGTAGTAGAGCATCGATGTCACACCATCGAAGCGAAAACCGTCAAACCTGTACTCCTCGAGCCAAAACTTGCAGTTGCTCAGTAGGAAGTTGAGCACATCGTTCTTGCCATAGTCAAAGCACAACGAGTCCCAGGCGGGATGCTCGCGACGACCGTCGCCATAGAAGTACTGGTTGTAGCTACCGTCGAAACGGCCCAGGCCCTCCACTTCGTTCTTCACAGCGTGAGAGTGCACAATGTCCATAATCACCGCTATTCCCATCTCATGAGCGGCATCAATTAAATGCTTCAACTCATCGGGCGTACCGAAACGACTCGACGCGGCATAGAAACTCGACACATGATAGCCAAACGAACCATAGTACGGATGCTCCTGAATGGCCATAATCTGGATGGCGTTGTAGCCGCCCTCTTTCACGCGCGGCAAAATATTCTCACGAAACTCGTCGTATGTACCCACGCCCTCGCGGTCCTGCGCCATCCCGATGTGGCACTCATAGATGAGTAGCGGCTTCACATTGGGTTTGAACGTCTTGGCCTTGAATTCATAGGGCTCAGCAGGATCCCACACTTGTGCCGAGAACACCTTGGTCTGCTCGTCCTGCACCACACGCGTGGCATAGGCAGGAATGCGCTCGCCCTCGCCGCCGTCCCATTTCACCAGCAGCTTGAACAGGTCGCCGTGCTTCATGGCGCGCGCCGGCAACTTGATTTCCCAGTTGCCGTTGTCCAGGCGTTTGAGTCTGTACGGGGCGCACTCCTTCCAGTCATTGAAGTCGCCTATCAGGCACACCATCGTGGCGTTAGGTGCCCACTCGCGGAACACCCACCCCTCGGCCGTCCGGTGCAAGCCGTAGTAGTGATGAGCGTTGGCAAAATCGCTGAGCGACATCTTATCGCCGGTCAGTTCACTCAGTTTGCGCACGGCATCTTCGTGCCTGCCCTCAATGGCAGGAGCAAACGGCTCAAGCCACGGGTCGTCGTGCAAGATGGCAAGTGTCTTCTTTTTCATAACTTATGGAGTGTTTCGGGTTGATTTCTTATTTTGATGGGCAAAGTGACTACGGCTACCGTCAGAACTGGTTCTCGACGATGTCGGTGAGCACGTCGGTCATCTCCAGGCCGGCGGCGCGCACCTGCTGCGGTATGAAGCTGGTGGCCGTCATGCCGGGGGTGGTATTCACCTCAAGCATGTTGATGCAGTCGCTTCCATCGGGATTCTTGGTGACGATATAGTCCACACGTATGATGCCGTTGCAGTGCAAGATGTCATAGATGCGGCTCGTCTCGGCCTGCAGCGCCGCAGTGAGTTCCGGACTGATGCGCGCGGGCGTGATTTCCTGCACCTGACCGTTATACTTCGCATCATAGTCAAAGAACTCATTGTCAGTCACCACCTCGGTCACAGGAAACACCACCGAGTTCTTGCGGGTCTTGTAGCAACCCACGGTCACCTCGGTGCCGTCCAGAAAGCGCTCCACCATCACTTGGTTATACTGCTTGAAAGCATTCTTGAGGGCGGGAGCAAGTTTGCTCTTATCTTTCACTTTGGTGACGCCAAAGCTTGAGCCGTCGTCAGTGGGTTTCACAAAGCAGGGCATACCCAGGTCGCGCTCAATGTCGTCCTCGGTGATGTTGCGCTCCACATCCTTTATCAGCAAGATGCTGTCGGCAACCGTCACACCAAAGGGACGCATATAGTTGTTGAGCATATATTTATTGAATGTCAAAGCCTCGACAAGCACGCCACTGGTGGAGTATGGCAGGCCAATGAGGTCGAAGTAGCCTTGCAGGATGCCATTCTCGCCCGGTGTGCCGTGAATGGTGATATAGGCGTAGTCAAAGGTGGTCTTTTCACCTTTGCCTTTGGGTTTGAACGAGAAGTCGTTCTTGTCAATAGGAGCGATGCTGCCGTCGTGAAGATTCACGTGCCAGTCGTTTTTACGAATCACGACGATATACACATTGTACCGCTCGCGATCAAACCAGCCGTACAGTCCCTGAGCCGAGCGCAGCGATACTTCGTGCTCCGACGAGTCGCCACCGCACACGATGGCTATGTTTCTTTTCGTTGTTTTCATTGCTTTGCAATTGTTTTATTTTGTCATCTATGTTTCGCCAGTGGGTAGTAACTGAGCTTAAAATAAGATTTAAAACCAACCTTTTCGGTCTAATGACCTATTTGGGGTAAACCTTTCTGCAAAGTTACATCTGCACCGCTGAATTACCAAATTTTCACCAAGTTTTTCATCAACCCCCTCTGACATTCCAACTCGGACATAACACTTCCTTTTCGGCCTTATGAAGTAGTTAGTTTTACTTAGGTGATTCAAACAAGTCGTCCAATGTTACTTCGCTTTGCGCCATATAGCCATACATGCTCTTGACAACACCAAATGTTGTAACAAATGTGAGAATTATCCCATATCGCGTCTTGGTGCTGCTCAAGAATGTGCCCATTCTGTTTCGGAGTTTCTCTGCATACTCTTTTGTTATCTCAAACTGCTGACGGGCAAACTTCATCTCACATAGGTTTATCACTCGATCGGCACGCTCAATCACAAGATCTATCTGAGCCTCTTTGTTATGCCAGGCATAGCAGGCTGTGGCAACACCCGATATACCCAGTTTTGATTTAATTTCTTCGATGTGCCTTAAGGCAACAGTTTCAAAGGCATGCCCCTGCCAGTTATAGATTGGTGGTGTATTGATATGATGAGTCCAATATTTTTGATCCTTTATATTATTGTTTTCTACAAATTTGAAATAGAAAAGCGAGTATAAGTCTATCAAGTGATAGACAGCTTGAGTTTTACTGTGAAACTGATTGAAATCATCAATCATATCGCATTTTTTAAGGTTATTGAGCACTTTGGTTAATCCTCCCCCTTCCAGTTTAGTATAACTTGAAATTTGTTTACGAGTTAGCCCTCCTGGATGCTCTGCCAAGGCTTTGGCCACTGCTATGTGATTATCAGGGTATTTAAACAAGGTAGCATAAAGCTGTTCAAATTCACTAGCAAGTCTTGCTCCGTTAGCAAAAAACAAATGGTCTATATTTTGAGCTAGGCTCTGATTCACGTCCAACATATCAAAGTAAAACGGTACTCCACCAAGAGCCATATAAGCTTGTGTGATTTGATAGCGATCCCATTGCCCATGTTTTGCTTTGATAAGTTGTTCACATTCTTTTAAGGTGAATGGACGCAGATATATCTGCCGGGTCACACGACCATAGAGACCTCCCACATTATTTAGAATTTTCTCTATTACCCACGATGTAGCTGAACCGCACGCAACGAGCATAATATCATCTCGTGCCGATGCCCAGCTATTCCAAAATATTTCAAGAGCTGTCATAAATCTTGATTTGGGCATATCCATCCACGGCATCTCATCCAGAAAAATCACTTTTCGCTCATTTCCTGGCAGGGACTCAAGCAGTCTACTCAATGTATGTAACGCATCTATCCATGTTTCAAGTTTGGGTAAGATTGCTTGTTTAAATTGCTCCTGCAAGGCATAGGCAAAACGCTGAATTTGCATTTGAGTACTTTCATTGTGACCGCCCACAAAACTGAAGGCGAATTTATTGTCAAAAAACTCTCTCACAAGAAATGTCTTACCTATACGTCTTCGACCATAAACAACCACAAACTCCGGCCTTCCCGAATTGTAGCAATGCTCAAGTTGTGATATTTCAGAATCGCGTCCAATTAAAGTTGTCATGTCATTAATATATTATTGTTATAATGCAAAGTTATTTCTTTTTTTGTTGATTTGCAAGCATTTTTGAAAATAAGTTGCCAAACTCAATGCTTTTTTGCCCAGTTTGGCGAGCTATTTTGAAAATAAGTTGCCAAACTCAATGCTTTTTTGCCCGGTTTGGCGAGCTATTTTGAAAAAAACCTGTAGCGCTTATTACAGGGCTGAGCCTTTTTTTAGGCCTGATAGTCTGACATTCCAACTATAATGTGTAACTTTGTGACAACATTCACTCAAAAACAGTACATTATGGATATCAAAGAACTATATGCCTACTATCGCGAACATCCCACAGTGACCACCGATAGCCGCGACTGCCCCCAAGGTAGCATCTTCATCGCCCTCAAGGGCGAGAGCTTCAACGGCAACCGCTTTGCCGCACAGGCGCTTGACAAGGGCTGCTCCCTCGCTGTGGTCGATGATGCACAGGTCTACGACAACTTCATCCATGCCGGGGGCGACCCGCAGCGCATGATGCTTGTCAACGACTCACTTCTCACCTTCAAGCACCTGGCGCGCGAGCACCGACGCCGATTCAGCATTCCGGTGATAGGCATTACCGGCACCAACGGCAAGACCACCACCAAGGAACTGGTGCGTGAAGTGCTGGCTCGGCGATATAACGTGATGGCTACCGAAGGTAACTTCAACAACGACGTGGGCGTGCCCAAAACGCTGCTGCGCCTGCAACCCGAGCACGAGATTGCCATCGTGGAGATGGGTGCCAGCCACCCGGGCGATATCAAGACGCTTGCCGAGACGGCTGAGCCCACCTGCGGACTCATCACCAACGTGGGCAAAGCCCACCTGCAGGGATTCGGCTCGCTGCAAGGTGTGATTAAGACCAAGGGCGAACTCTACGATTTTCTGGCCAAACAACCGCAAAGCACCATCTTTGTCAATGCCGACAACCCGCTACTGGGTGGCATTGTTCCGACCGTAGTCGACACACTGCGCTACACGCAAAACCCAAGCGACACCACGGCGTGCGTGTGCGGCACTCTCGAGGCATGCGACCCATTCCTGCGCTTGCGCTGGCGCGACAACAACGAACCCGGCCAGTGGCACGAGGTGGCAACACACCTCATCGGTAGCTACAACCTCGACAATGTGCTTGCTGCAGTAACCGTAGGCACACACTTCGGCGTTCCGGCCCGGGACATCTGTCAGGCGATTGCCGACTACCAACCCTCTAACAACCGCTCACAACTCACCACCACTCCACACAACCAACTCATCGTTGATGCCTACAACGCCAACCCCACTTCCATGGCTGCAGCACTCAAAAACTTCGAACTCATGCAGGTGAGTCCCAAAATGGCCATTCTGGGCGAGATGCGCGAACTGGGCGAGAGCAGCAGCGAAGAGCACCGACGCATCATTGAGATGTTGGGCCAGTGCCACTTCAACCAAGTGTGGCTCGTGGGCGACGAGTTTGCCAATATTGAGTGCCCTTACCGCAAGTTCCACGACGTGGAGCAGGTCAAAGCCGCCATCGACGAACAGCGACCCGAGGGCTATTACATCCTCGTCAAGGGTTCCAACGGCACCCGCCTGTTCCAGCTCCCCCAGTGCCTCTAACCCTACCGGCATATAAATTGTGAACATTGGTTGAGAAATGCTATATTTGCACTTAGAATCACTCTAAATTTTACAAAACTATGAAAAAATCACTTCGCTACATCGTTGCAGCCGTGCTCGCTATTACTGCGATAACTACACAGGCTCAAGTACAGTTTTGCGGTTACGACATTAATCCCGGACAAACCTACACCAAAAGCGACTTCTCACAAATCAAGTCAGGATCGTTCAAACTGTCCAGCAACGGCAGTTATCTCGAACTGAACAATTTAGTCGCTGAACATAACAACTGGATGTTCTACTTTAAGCACACAAATGATGTGGTTCTGAATTTTGTGGGCGAGAGCACCCTCACCACCACCGGCAATTCGACAGGGACGATAGTATTTTCCGCACCAAGCTCCGGTTATCGAAATGTGACCGTGACAGGCGACAAGGTGAATTTTGTGAATACCTATTCTTCTGGCGGCGCTGCTTTTGCCTATATCTATAATTGCCATATCACAATTGAAGATTGCTATTTGAAAGCCACAACAACTAATCAAAATAATGATCGCTATAGCGTGGCGACTGATATCAATGAGCACATGTCCACCACAAGTCTTGTCACCATCAATAACTCTACCGTGATAGGAAACACCTTCTTAAACCTTAAAGACTTAGAGCTAAAACATTGCAACTATGCCACTCCCAGAAGCTATGTCAGTCTTGAGACCTATTCAACCGGGCATAAACGCCTCATGACCAATGGCGAGTATGTGAAAGGCTTCATCATTTTGCCCGACGACCAACTCAAGGACGGTGATGTGAACTTTGACGGCAAAGTGAATGTGTCTGACGTGACCGCACTTGTCAACATAATCCTGGGTATCAAATAATTACATCACACTACCTTAAAAAAGTGTGTTCTGCGATAAATATTTATAAATTACTCAAAGCATATAGTGGAATAACATCAACATGTCGAATTTCGGATGGATACTCAGAATCATGATAGTCAAATTGTCCGAAGTTCTCAAATGAAGTTCTTAAACGGAACCCAATACCCTGGTGAGCAGGGTGGCGAGCGCGCAAGCGGTTTCGTTGATTTCGTCAATTGATTCAAGACGGGTGGAGTCAAAGCGCAGCATGGCCTGGGCATAAAATGGCTCTCGTTCGGCCATCAGACGCTGCACATAGTCAAGCACTTCTTCGTCGGTCATGGCCGCAATATGAGGACGTCGGGCCTTCTCTTGCGGGAGACAAAGACGGCTCGCAATGCGTTCGGCTGTGGTAGTGAGCCAGATGCTCAGTCCATGCGCATTGATGAAATCCATATTGCCCGATTGGCAAGGTGTGCCGCCACCACACGCCACAATGGCGGAGCCGCGTGTGACTACTACTTGTAGGCCCTTTCGCTCAATTTCACGGAAAGTGGCTTCACCCACCTGCTCAAAAATCTGGCCGATAGTAGCCTCGCTGCGCTCCTCGATAAACTCATCAAGGTCAATGAAGTCCATATTCATCTCAGCGGCGAGTGCGCGGCCCAGTGTGGTCTTGCCGCTCCCCGGCATTCCTATTAAAAAAATGAGTGGCATGATGCTTTTTTCGTTTCGTTACCACAAAAGTAAGTAAAATTTTGTATTTTTGTCACTTAATTGTTTTGATATCTATGGCAAATCGTCAAAAGTGGTACGTCGTGTGGGTAGGCACCGAGCCGGGCATCTGTGAAACCTGGACCGAGTGCCAACTGCGCACCAAGGGATACCCCGGAGCACGCTACAAATCGTTCAACACCCGCGAGGAGGCTATCCTTGCCTATCGCGAGGGGCCCACCAACGAGGCCCGTGAAGTGCTGCGTGCCATTGCTCACGCACGCACTACTCAGGTGAACTATTTCGATATCCCTGAAATTTATCCCAATAGCATTGCAGTGGATGCTGCTTGCAGTCGCAATCCGGGCCGTATGGAGTACCGCGGGGTGAGGATTCACACAGGCGAAGAAATGTTTCACATAGGTCCTTTTGAGGATGCCACCAACAATATAGGCGAATTCCTTGCCATTGCGCACGGACTGGCAATGCTCAACCGTGACGGCGAACCCCATACAGCCGTCTATAGCGACAGCATCAGCGGCATGGCTTGGGTGCGCAACAAGAAGTGCCGCACCACAGTACCACGCACCGAGCACAATGCCAAACTGTTCGATCTCATTGCCCGCGCCGAACATTGGTTGCAGACACACACCTACTCCAACTTCATCATCAAATGGAAAACTGACGAATGGGGCGAGATTCCTGCCGACTTTGGCAGAAAATGACTGTTAGGCACTATTTTTGCTGCAAGCCATTTTGTCACTTTTCTATCAACCGCACATGAAACCAATTTTTTATGAAATATAGAGACGACGACGATAAATGCTATGGTGTGGCAGGTATGGCTGTGGGATTGTCCATTTTTGATGCCACCGAGCTGTTCAACGGCATCACCATAGATGCCGATGGGCTTGATTGTGTGCAGTTTACGCCCGAGTTCTACTTTGCCGGCAATCCGCGACTCAATGCCAAAGAGGCTTGGCAAGAAATATTCTCGCACTACCAGATTTCAATGGGACTGATTATTGCCGATGCCATGTGCCGCAAGATGATTCATGACCATGGGGTGGTTGACCGCAAGATGCGAAACAGCCTACTCTCTGCCATGTGCGATGAGGGTAAGGAACTGTGCCAACTTGAGAAAGACGAAGTCGAAACCATCTTTGACCGATACTATTCTCACCTGATGCGAGTGTTCTCAGACCACGGCATGGGCGATGCCATCAAGCAACTGGCGACTCAACTCAAGGAGCAACGCTCCTTTTCACGGGTTGAGGTTATTGACCTCCTGCGACATCTTTCTGTCATATAGCGTTTCCCAAAATTCCCAACTTTCCCAACTTTCCCAACCTTCCCTAATTTCTCACAAATGAAAGTAGTTATCATCAATCGTAGCGACAGCATCGGCGGAGCGGCAATAGCCTCCCACCGCTTGCTGCATGCCTTGATTGATGAGGGCGTGGAAGCGCATATGCTCGTCATTGACAAGCAACTGACCGATGACCCTGCAGTAATGACTGTTGGTAATGGCCTGAAAAACAAATGGAATTTCCTGGCTGAGCGCATAAGCATTGCGCTACGCACGGGCTTTGACCGCGACACCCTGTTCAAAATCGATCCCGCCACACATGGACTCAACCTGTCACGTCACCCACTCGTAAAGGATGCCGATGTGATTGTGCTGGGTTGGATCAACCAGGGGATGCTCTCGCTAAAGGGAGTGGAACAGCTGGCGGCTCTGGGCAAACCGGTCATTTGGGTAATGCACGACATGTGGAACTGCACCGGAGTGTGCCATCATTCCATCGACTGCACCGCATTCCAGAGCACCTGCCAGGCTTGCCCGCTACTGGGAGGTAAAGCGAATGACCTGTCAACCGACACACAGCATCGCAAAGCCGAACTCTATAGAAAATACCCCAATATCCATTTTGTAGCAGTAAGTAACTGGCTGCGACGACAGTGCCGCGAAAGTAGCCTCATGAGCAAGTACGATGTCAGCGTGATACCCAATGCTTTCCCCATCGAAAAATTCACTCCCCAGCGGTTGCCCAACAGTGACTATGGCATTGACCCTGACAAGAAAGTGATGGTGATGGGCGCTGCCCGACTCGATGACCCAGTGAAGGGTTTCGATACGCTGATTGACACCACGAAGTATATTGCTAGCGTTATGCCCGACCTTGCCCAACGGCTGCACCTGCTCCTTTTTGGAGGCATCAAAGATGCGTCGCTGCTTGAACAAATTGCCTTGCCTTATACCCATCTAGGCACCGTGAGCGATGTGACTCGTGTCTATACGTATGCCGACGTGGTCCTCTCTACAGCACAACGCGAGTCCTTTGGCCTAACACTGCTCGAAGGCCTTGCCTGTGGTTGTGTGCCGGTCACCTTCGGCAAAGGCGGACAGGATGATATTGTCGATCACTTGAAAACTGGCTACGTTGCCATGTTCCAGGAGCCTGCCGACATGGCACATGGCATTGCATGGGCCATCGATGCACCTGTCACGCGCCAGCAACTGCATCAGGCTGCGGCACAAAAGTTTGATGCAGGCATCATCGCCCGCCAGTTTGTAGAATTATTCGAATCTTTACTTGCTAAATCTCCTCAAGGATAACGCTCTTGCCATTCACACGCAAGCGCACCTTCGCCCCTTCGACAAGTGGCTGATTGCGGTTCACATGGCCAATGGGGAAGTTGAACGCCACAGGATAGTCGTAGGGCGCCACCATTTCGCTAATCATCTCATACATAGCGCTGCGCTGCTGTGTCTGCTCTTGTTCTTGCTCGGGTAGCAAGGGGTCGCGATAGCGGGTGAACTGCCCCACCACAAGACCTGCCAACCGTGGCAAGATGCCCGCGAGCCGTAGCGACAACAACATACGCTCAGTGCGGTAGATAGCCTCGGCTATGTCTTCAATGAACAGAATCACTCCGGGCTTAATCATATTATAAGGAGTGGCAAGCATGGAGTACAGCAGGGCAAGATTCCCTCCCACCAAGGGCGCTGTAGCTATGCCCTCGCGATTGCATGGGTGTGGATTCACCTCGTAGCGCATAGTGCCGCCCGTGAGCAGGTGTCGCAGAGCCTGTGAGCAGGCATCATCTCCGCCGCACTCGGTCAGGTGCTTGGCCATGAGACCATGAATGCTGTTGATGCCGGCACGGTGCAAGGCGGCATGCAGTGCCGTGATGTCGCTGAAACCCACCACCCACTTGGGATTACGGGCTATAACCTCTTGCAAGGGGTCGAGCAACTGCATGGTTCCATAGCCGCCACGGCTACACAAGATGGCCTTCACCGATGGGTCTTCAAAAGCCCGGCGCAGATCCTCAAGACGTTCCTGCAGAGTTCCGCTATAGTGTATGGCACCACTTGCGGCCGTGTGATGGCCACGGGCATGCGTTCCTTCAGCCACATTAAATCCCCACTCGCGCAGCACGGCGGTTGCTCCGTCGATAAAGGCGGGGTCAATAGAGGAAGCAGGCGACACGATGGCCACCGTGTCGCCTACCTGTAATGGATTAGGTCGCTTCATGTGTGCACTGTTTTCAGGCATTCACCTGCACCTTGAAACCGGCGGCCTCAATGCGTGCGCCTATGCGTTTCAGCTCCTCGGCAGGTACTTTCTCAAGATGCTCAGCCGGAGTCTTGCGATCAATACCGTAAATCATCACCTCCAGAGGCTGAATCACGCGGTATGCCTCAATCAGCGCCTCTATCTCGGCATCGGTAGTGTTGTCAATCTTCACGCCTTCATATTCGCCTCGCACCATCATCGTCTGCACAATGCACTGGTGGGCAAACTGCTTCAGGTCCTCAATCACCCCTTCGGGGATGACGTTAGGCGAGGTGGGGCGATTCAGGTGCAGGAAGGTACTTGCTATAGCCGAGTCCAGTTTCAAGATGTTGTTGTCAACCGTTTTGAGAGCCGCTGCCACCGACGGTTTCCCGGCCATAGTAGCATTGCTCAGCACGCTCACCTTGGCTTGAGGATAGTACCGATCACGCAGCACCTGCACATCGTGCACAATCTCCTTGAACTGTGGGTGTAGCGTGGGTTCCCCGTTCCCCGAGAAGGTAATCACGTCGAGCGCACTACCGGCCGCCTGCATCTCCTCGAGTTTGTGTTTGAGCATGCGCTTCACCGCTTCGCGTTTGGGCACCCCAGTTGTACCTGGACCCTGTGCATTGAAACCTGCCTCGCAATAGAGGCAGTCAAACGAGCATATCTTGCCGTCATCGGGCATGAGATTAATGCCCAGCGACACACCCAGCCTGCGGCTATGGATGGGGCCAAAAATTGTGCTATGAAACAATACTGTCTGCATTTCTCAATAGGTTTTATGACTTATTGGTTAATTTATTTGATTAGTGTACACCTAATATGCTGTTCACGAGTGCTGTCACATCGCTCACATTCACCAGGCCGTCGCCATTCACGTCGCCCAGAGGCGCATATTTGGGACGGAGTCCTAACAGCATGCTCACCAGTGAGGTCACATCGCTCACATTAATTTGGCTATCAAGGTTCACATCACCCTGCTCACGAATGCAGTAGAAGGTAACGTTGTCGACATAGGTCTTGGCAGTCTTGCTGCCGGCAATCTGCTGAATGCGGAACATCGCCTTGCCATACTTGTTCACTGACCAGTTGACGGTAGCTTGCGAGCGTGCCGGAACGTATGCATCGTCCTGCTTGGCATCAACCCACGACGAGTCGGGCGATGTGCGGTAGTAGAGTTTGTACTTCGCCTCATTTGATGTGGGGTTGAAGAACGACACGTTCATCGTGTAGAGTTTGATGTCGATGGGAGTTTCCATTGAGACGGCCGACGGTGTCACCATCGCAGCGGCTTTCCGGTCAAAGCACTTGCCCTCGCCGGGTTCGGCCACCGAACTCTTGGTGAAACTCCAGTTGGCAAAGTTGCCAATCAGTGAACCACTTGGGGTGCCTGTGGGCATACCCTCAAAGTCCTCAACGATGGAGGTAATTTCGTCTTCACTCTTTACCTCAAAAGTGATTACGCCACCTTGTTCCTGGATATTCAAGATGTTGTAGGGATTAAATACCCCGCCCCAGGTGAGCAAGTTAGGGGTTGATACATTGGTGATTTCGTGCACATCGGCCGTGCCCGGGAATGGGTCACTGCCGCTGGCACCCTGTCCGCTACCGGCTCGCACAATCTCATAATAATTGTGGCGGGGGTCATCATTCACGCTATTACCCCACCACACATCGGCATTGGTACTGTCAACACGCGCCACTAACATACCGTGACCGGGTAATGCGGAGTCCCACTTACCCGCCTGCTGACGATTCTCCATGATGAAGTACTCGTTCTCAACAGGTGTGCGCAGAATGTAGCCCTCGTTGTGCGTGGCCACATTACGCAACGTGTAGTTGCCTGAAGTTGTGATTTCTGAAGGATGGGCGAATCCCAACGCATAGCGTTCAAAAATGGAGTAGCCCACTGGTCGGCGGCCATAGTTGGAGTATGACCCGCCGGCCATCACATCCCAGTCGTCGGGGTGATTGCTCTGTCCGTTGGTACCGTAGTCGGTATCGTACAAGTCAGGGAGGCCCAGCACATGGCTGAACTCATGGCAAATGGTTCCGATGCCGGCAGGAATGGTGTAGCCATAGGATTCCCAACCATAGATCTCGGTGGAGCAAGCATAGGTGGCGACATTCACGCCATCATAGGAATAAAATTGCCAGTCGGGCGTGAAAAGATAATACTTGTGAGGCCACAGGTAGTTGCTGTTGTTGCCGCCATAGCTGGCGGAGTAGCCTGCCACAATGAAGAACACCATATCCACATAGCCGTCGCCGTCAGTATCATACTGGCTGAAGTCCACATCGGCATCCACAGCATCAAGAGCGGCCTTGAAGATGGGCCCCGCATTGCCCGAGCCTTGTGCCGAGGTGCAAGCAAAGTCCACGTTCACAGGACCTACCACATCAAAGTGAGGATTAAACAGCCCATTTGAGTTATCGTAGAAGTAGTCGCGCACACTGCCGGGACACTCTTGGAAACGACCATTGAATGTGAAACCGGTGTAGTTCTCGGTGTTCAGCATATCGTCATAGAACGCGTTAGCATTGCTCAGGTTGAATTGCTTGTCGTTGTAATTGATGAGAATGACGAGACCCTTGAACTTGGTGTAGTCAAACTGCTCTTCTTTAGCCTGCACGTCGCGTTTCGCACGCTGCGCTTTAGCGCGGCTTACGCTTCTGTTCGCTGTGAGGTGTGAGGGCAGGTTCTGCACGAAGGCGCGCTCAGAGGCTTCACGCCGGGTAGCGTCGTGTGCCACCATTTGCGAAGGCACCAAAATACCGTCGGCCTGCAAGGCATAGACATAAGCCCCGTCATTGTTGCGCATCACGGTGTAGCCATCGATGGTGGTATTGTAGTGATAAAATTCGTCACCCACCAGTTTCAAAGTAAGGGTTGACCCATCGGGTTGGCTTACCTGCACCGGCTGCGGATGAGCGGGCTCCGCCAACACACGTGGAGCAGAAATCACTGCAAGGCTCATTATCAGCAATGAGCCAAAGGCTGTTCTTAGTCTGTTTGCATTCATTTTGCTAAGTAATAGTTTAAATAGTTGTTATAGAAGTTGTTTGTATTGAGTCATTTTCATTTACCGAGCAAGATATTGATAAGCGCAGTGATATCACTCACGTTCACCGAGCCGTTACCATCTATGTCGCCCAACAGTGGTTCCATGATTACTGTGCCCAAAATCATGTTCACCAATTCAGTCACGTCAGAGACATTCACATGGCCATCCATGTTCACGTCACCGGGTTTGAGCACCCAGTCTCCGTTGTGATAGACGGTGAAGTCATCAACATACACCTGCTTGGATGTGCTACCGGCTATTTGGTTAAATCGCAGTCGCGCTCCGGCCGGTGCATCGACCATCCACATACAAGTGCGTTCAGTCTTGGCCTCGACCTTCACATCGGTGGGCGAAGCGGTTTTCCATGTCTCGCCGTCATCGACTGAATAGGTAATTGAAAATTTTGCCTCGGTCGACGTGGGATTGTTGACATAGGCGGTAACCATGTAGATGTCCTTGTCGAGCATCTCGTTCATGGCAAAGGCACTGGGCTTCTTCATTGACACTGCATGCACACCGTTACACAGTGTGTCAGCAGCAGTGACCACGTTACACTTCGTGAAGTTCCAAGTCGCAAAGTGGCCTTCAATTCCGGTAGCGCCTGAAGCCGCCGTCACCGGCATGGATTCAAAGTCCTCCACATCGGTCTGGATATGGATTTCCTTCAGGGTTGAGAAGTGGATGACTCCGTTATTATTCTCTTGAATGTTGTAGATGACATAATCGTTGTGATGCCCATCCCAATTCTTGAGATTAGCAGTAGTCGTATTCGACAGGAAGAAAACGTTGGCGGTTCCCGGGAAGGGGTCGCTACTCTGCGAACCCTGCGTACTGCCGCCGGCACGCAACAGTTCATACAGGTTGTGGTTGGGATTCGTGTTCACTCCGTTGCTCCAAGACTTGGTAGAGTCTACGCGCACCACCAGCATACCGTGGCCGGGCAGGTAAGCATCCCACTTACAGGTCTTTTGACGGTTTTCAAGCAAGAAGTACTCCTTGTTATTGTAGGTAGGCAGCATGTAGCTTTTGTGCGTCTCCCCCAATTTTGGCAGAGTATAGTTTCCCTCGGCGGTAATGCGTGTAGGAGTGGCAAAGCCAAGCGCATACTTCTCAAATGCCGAGTATCCCGCCGGTGTGCGGCTATTGTTCAGATAACCGCCACTTGCCATAACATCCCACTCGCCGGGATGGTGACTCTGGCCGTCTTCAGCATAGTTGGTGTCGTACAAATCAGGGAAACCCAACACATGCGTGAACTCGTGGCACACAACGCCGATGCCATCCAAGTTATTCGTATTCTCACTGCCACGCATTTCAGTTGACGAAGCGTAGAGCTTGATCCAATAGTTGCCCACTCTCGCCTGAAGTGTCGACTTGTGGGGCCACAACAGTCCACTGGAGTTGCCGGTCACATTTGAGCCGTGTCCGGCCACGAGGAAGTAGACCATGTCGACCGTGCCATCATCATCGCAATCATAGCGGCTCATATCCACGCCGGCATTATAAGCGGCATTAACGGCTTCAGTGAAGATGCCGCGAGAGGAATTGCGCCCTTGCGTCGACTTGTAGCTGACTGTGTAGGGTCCGGCCACGTCGAACTGCGGCGCGAAGATGCCGTTGGAATTGTCGTAGTAGAAGTCACGCACACTACCGGTGAACTTGCCGTCGCTTGCCGGTGTTCCGTCTTCGTTAGTATAGCCCGTGTAGTTCTCATCATTGAACATATGAGAGTAGAAGTCCTTCACATCGCTGCGCATGAATTGCACATCAGTGTAGTTGATCAGAATAATCAACCCGCGAAAATTCTTGTAATTGTTCTCAATCTTCTGCTGCGGAGCAAACTCGGCCTGCTTGGCTTTTCGGGCACCGGCTATCGCTGCACGGTCAGTCAGCCGCTTGCTCACACCCTGCAGGAATGCCAATTCCCCGGGAGTGCGGTCACCCGGGTCATGCGCTACCACATCGGTTGGCACCAACGTACCATTGCGCTCCATGACATAGACATAGTAACCCGCCGCATTCTTCTCCAGCGTGTATCCGTCCTGTGTGGTTGTGAAGTTATAGAACTCGTCACCATGACCTTGCAGGGTGAGCATGGTGCCGTCGGGTTGTGTCACCGCCACGGGATAGGGATATGCGGGTATGGCGTTCATCCTCAATGTCAGGACACCCGCCATAGCCAGCGCAACCAATGTTTTTTTCATCATCAATATGTTTTTATAGTTAATAAAATTCTAAATTAGGAAACCCCTAAAATGATATTTACCAATGCGGTCACGTCGCTCACGTTCACCTGGCCGTTGCCGTCCACGTCGGCATGAGTCTGATCCATAGGAATGGTTCCGAGAATCATGTTAACCAGCGCTGTCACGTCGCTCACGTTTACCTGGCCGTTGCCGTCCACATCACCGGTCAGCAAATCGCCGCCCTTGGCGGTGTAATAGATAGAGACATCGTCAATGTAGATGGGGTTGTTTTTGTTACCGGCCGTCTGCTGAATGCGGTAGCGAGTGGGTTCGTTCTTGTTGGTCGCGATGGTCCACGAGGGAACGGCAATCGAATTCTTGCTCACTGCGATAGTGGTCTCGTTTGTAGGCGTTTTAGCGGTCTTCCAAGTAGCGCCGCCGTCGGTCGAGTAACTCAGAGATAATTTAGTGTCGGTACTTGTTGTGTTGAACACCTTGATGGTCATCATATAGGCATCGTAGTAGGTATCGCTACTTGTAAACAGACTGGGCAGTTTCATCGCCACAGAATTAACACCTTCGCACTTACCCTCACCGGGTGCTGTGACATTACTCTTGGTGAACGACCAGTTGGCCCATCGTCCTTCAACGTCTTGTGCCGCGGTGCTTGTGGTAGCGGGCATGGTTTCAAAGTCTTCAATGTCGACAAGAATGTCGGCTACGTTCTGCACGGTGAAACTAATCACGCCGTTTTCTTCCTTGATGGCTGAGATGCTAAAGTCGTTTTCAGTGCCATTCCAGGTTTTCAGGCTGGGCTTGGTGTTATTTGAGAGCATCGTCACATTCTTGGTACCGGGGAAGGGATCGCTGGGCATTCCCTCGGCAGCTGTCGCGTTACCGGCGCGCAAAATCTCATAGTATAGGCGCGATGGGTCATTGTTCACTGTGTTGTCGGTCCAAACCGAAGTCTTAGATGAGTCCACACGTGCCACCAGCATTCCGTGTCCGGGCAATGATTGGTCCCACTTGCCGTCGTACTGACGGTTCTCCAGCAGGAAGTACTCTTTGGGTAGCGGAGTGTTGATGCGATAAATCTCATTGTGAGTCGAAAGGGGGTTAAGCGTGTAGGTGCCGGCCTGATCAATCACTTGCACAGGGGCAAACTCAACAGAATATTTGTCGTAGGCTGAGTAGCCGGCGGGCGTGCGGCCGGTGTTGTTATAACCACCGCCGTCCATAATCTCATAGGTATTGGGAGTAGCTGCCTCGCCACCAGAATCACCATAGTCAGTGTCATACAGGTCGGGCAAACCCAGCACATGGCTGAACTCATGACACATGGTGCCTATACCGTCAATAATGCCGCCATATTCTTGCGAAAAGAGTTCGCAAGAGCAGGCATAGCGGCCCAGGCGCACATCGTCATATGATATGGTAGGCCACAAGTAACCGGCGTGAGGCCAAACGTGTTGAGATGCCTCGCCCGTGTTAGAACCCACACCGGCAAAGATGATGTAAAAGATATCTACTGCACCGTTATTGTCCAGGTCATATTGGCTAAAGTCAACCAAGTCATTGGCTTTTTTCAAGGCTGCGTACAAGACCGCGCGCATATTGCTGGTTTGGTTCGGTGAGTTCACGCTAAAATCAGTGAGTTGAATGGGGCCCACCACGTCAAACACGGGGTCGAACATCTGCATACTGTTGTCGTAGAAGTAGTCACGTACACTACCCGTGAACTTGCCATAG
This sequence comes from uncultured Bacteroidales bacterium, assembly GCA_946412245.1. Taxonomy (GTDB): domain Bacteria; phylum Bacteroidota; class Bacteroidia; order Bacteroidales; family Muribaculaceae; genus Sodaliphilus. The sequence continues at coordinate 14,215 of CAMKGM010000021.1, read as the reverse complement.
TAATTCGGAGTACCGTCCTCGTTGGTGTAACCAGTATAGTTGCGCTGATTGATCATCTTCTGGTAGAAGTCGGCCGCATCGCTACGCTGAAACGAACAGTCGTTCCATTCCACCAGCAGCACCAGACCCTTGAACTTGCTGTAGTCAAATCTTCTCACTTTCATGGCCTCATCACGCTCGGCACGAGCTTTCTTGGCTCGTCCCACTGCCTGAGAGTCAATCACGCGGCGGCCAATCTGATTGAGCAGTGCCACCTCGCCGGCGCTACGCTCCTGCGCATTGCGGGCTATTGTGCTTGTGGCCGTGAGGCGACCACCGGTTTTCTGAGCGTACACATAATATCCGGCTTCATTCTTGAGCACAGTATATCCGTCAACGGTTGTATAAAAGTTGTAATGCTCGTCTCCATTGATTTTCAAAGTGATTTGACGGCCGTCGGGTTGCGTCACTACAATGGGGTGTGGGCTGGCGGGAATCGCCTGAGCCATGCTCACGCCAAGTAGCGCGGCTGCCACGAAAGTTAAGATTTTTTTCATAGTTGTTTTTAGTTGTCTTATTTAGCCGTTGTGCGGCTTGTTGTTAATGATTTATCGTTGTTAAAGAGTGCGTTAAGTGGAACGTAAGCGGCTTGCTTGTCCATATAAAGCCTACAAATTTCACAATTAATTTTTAAAATCACAACTTTTTTGGGCACTCGTCCCGTTTTTACGCGGCTTTTTAATGTTTTTTAGGGAGATATACTCGGAGTTATTAACAAAAACGGCAACTTGTCAACATTTCAAGCAATTTAACTAATTTATTTCACCGTTTTTCAAGAAAATATCATTCCTTTGTACTCAAATTTAAATGATAAGAGACAATTATGGGACGAATCATCGCTATAGCTAATCAAAAAGGCGGCGTGGGAAAGACCACTACCGCTATTAACCTCGCCGCCTCACTTGCCGTTAATGGCAAGCGAGTGCTGCTCATTGACGCCGACCCGCAGGCCAATGCCACCTCTGGTCTGGGCATCGACCCCAAAACACTCTCCACCTCAATCTACGAGTGCTTGGTCGATGACTACCCTGTTCGTGGCTCACAGGTGGCTTCGTGTGTCGAAGGGCTTGACGTGCTCGGGTCGCGCATCGACCTGGTGGGGGCTGAACTTGAACTCATCAACAAGCCCAACCGCGAACGAGTGATGAGCACGATGCTCACCGACGTAGCCAATGACTATGACTACATTCTGGTCGACTGCAGCCCCTCATTGGGACTTATCACAGTGAATGCACTCACTGCAGCACATTCGGTCATCATTCCCGTACAGGCCGAGTACTTTGCCCTGGAGGGCATCAGCAAACTGCTCAACACGGTGCGCATCATCAAGTCAAGGCTCAACCCGTCGCTGCGCATTGAGGGATTCCTACTCACCATGTACGACGCTCGACTGCGCCTTGCCAACCAAATCTACGAGGAGTTGAAGACCCACTTTGGCGACATGGTATTCACCACGGTCATTCCACGCAACATCAGGCTGAGCGAGGCGCCCAGTCATGGACTGCCCGCCATTCTCTACGACCCCGCAAGCCGTGGGGCTACCAGCCACATGCAACTGGCCAAGGAACTCATCGCCAAGCATTCGCACTGATTCAGCGGTTTTTTGTAACTTTGCATCGATTTTTAACCACTTCAGCACATTTCAGTCATGAACAACAAGAATAAACGCAGTGCTCTGGGCCGCGGACTCGACTCCCTGATTTCAATGGACGACATCCAGACGAGCGGTTCCTCGGCTATCAGTGAGATACCCATTGAACAAATAACACCAAATCCCGACCAACCGCGAACATCCTTCGACGAGTCGGCTCTCGAAGAACTCGCCATGTCAATCAGGGAACTGGGCATCATTCAGCCCCTCACTCTCAGGAGCCTGGGGCCCAACAGTTACCAAATTATCTCAGGTGAGCGCCGCTATCGCGCTGCAAAACTGGCCGGCCTGCAATCGGTTCCGGCCTACGTGCGCACCGCTAACGATGCCGAAATCACCGAGATGGCCCTCATTGAGAACATTCAGCGCGAGGACCTTAATGCCATTGAGATTGCACTCACGTTCCGCAAACTCATTGACCAATATAATCTCACACAAGAACGACTCAGCGAGCGCATCGGCAAGAACCGTGCCACCATCGCCAATTTCCTGCGCCTGCTCAAATTGCCGGCCGAGGTGCAACTGGGCCTTCGCGACAAGACCGTCGACATGGGCCATGCCCGCGCGTTGCTGTCCATCGGCAAACCTTCTCTCCAGTTAAAATTATATAACGAGATTCTTAAAAAAGGTTTATCGGTGAGGCAGGTTGAGCAACTTGCCAAGCAGTATCAGGAAGCCGATGCGTCGGGCGAGGGTGAAAGCAGTAAACCCTCTAACCGATTGAGTAGCAAAGATTTTGAAGTTTTGCAAAAACATCTTTCGGCTTCATTCGGCATTCCCGTGAAGTTTGCGTGCAATGCCACGGGTAAAGGAAAAATAACATTCGCCTTCAATAACGAAGATGAATTAGAGAAAATAATTACTATCTTTGACCGTCTGAAAACCAATTAATCGGTGCATTTCACCTGCTTGCGACCAAGCTCACAAGCGAGTGAATGCAGCCACTATTTTGTGATAAACAGATTGTTAACGACATATTGCCAATTTCTGGGCTTAGTGCTTGCGCTTGGCCTGTTTGTGTTATGTCCCTGCCGGGCTCAGGCACTGCCTGTTGACTCTGTTTCAGTGATGGCGACTGATTCCACTGTGGTTCACCAGCGCACTGACTCGCTTTCGGCTCAGGCGCGCGCCGCCCGCTCAACCCTGGCCCCCGACACGCTCACACTAACCGCCGATTCGCTCCATGACAATCACATGGGGAAGATTCGCGTATTTAACCCCGACCCCTTTCGGGCATTGTGGCTCTCGGCTTTGTGCCCGGGCCTGGGTCAAATCTATAACCACCGTTACTGGAAACTGCCCATCATTGTGGGTGCATTTGTCGGTCTGGGCTACGGAACGACTTGGAACAACCGCATGTTGGGCGACTACACCAAGGCTTATCGCGACGTGATGGACAACGACCCCAACACGCACAGCTACATGAACTTCTTCCCGCCCACGGTCAAGGAGAGTGACTTGGACCAAGCGTGGCTCAAGAAGGTGCTCAAGAACAAGAAGGATTACTACAGGCGATATCGCGACATCTGCATCATTGGCATGGTTGGAGTATACCTGCTCAACATCGTTGATGCCTATGTGGATGCCTCGTTATCGCACTTTGATATTTCGCCCGATTTGTCAATGGATGTTTCACCGGCTATGTTCAACGACAACCCTGCCGGCAACACCAAACCCTCATTCGGACTGCAATGCGCTATTAATTTTTGAATCACTTGATAAAAAATACACTCAAATATGAAACATAACCGTTTTAAATCGTTCATCATCTTGTCAATGGCGGCTTTAGCTATTACGGCAGCCCCCAACAAGAAATCGATTTTGTCGCTCAAGGAGTCCATTACCGACAACGACATCGTGTTTCCGGCCAGTTTTGAAACCGACACCAAGGCCATGATGGAGAACTGGTATCTCCAGAACTATGCCATCCTGGATAAAGATGTGGAAATCAAGCCCGACGGCGAGGTCGACGAGGCTGAGTACATTCGCAGGCTCAAGGCCATCCCCTCGACCATTGAATTACCCTACAATCAAGTGGTTCGCTCCTACATTGACCGCTATGTGAAGCGCAACCGCACGCTCGTGGAGCAGATGCTGGGCATGAGCCTCTACTATATGCCCATCTTTGAACAAGCCCTTGAGAAAGAGGGACTGCCTTTGGAACTCCGCTACATCCCTGTCATTGAGTCGGCCATGAATCCCAACGCCGTCTCTCCGGCTGGCGCCGCCGGACTGTGGCAGTTCATGCTCGGCACGGCTCGTGGCGTGGGGCTGGAGGTAAATTCGCTTGTTGACGAGCGACGTGACCCCTACCGCTCAAGCGAGAAGGCAGCCGCCTATTTCAAGCAACTGTACGAAATCTATGGCGACTGGTCGTTGGCTATCGCTGCCTACAACTGCGGCCCGGGCAATGTGAACAAAGCCATACGCCGCGCCAGCAACCCCAATAATCCCGATTTCTGGGAAATCTACAACTATCTGCCTCGTGAGACGCGCGGTTATGTGCCAGCCTTCATCGCGGCAAACTACATCATGACCTATTACAAGGAGCACAACATCAGCCCCAGCTTGGCGCGCAAACCGCTCATCGTTGACACCGTGAGCGTCAATCGCCGCATTCACTTCAACCAAATTTCGCAAGTGCTCAACATTCCCATTGAGGAAATACGCATTCTCAACCCACAATTCCGCCACGACGTGATTCCGGGCAACACGCACCCCTACTCGCTTGCCTTGCCGTCACAGCAAATCTACAGTTTCATCATGGTCGAGGACAGCATTGCTCAGTTCCGCAACGACCTGTACGCCAACCGCGATGTGGTGGAGCCGGGAACAAGCAACAGCAACTATGCCAATGCATCGGAGTATTACGACGAAATTAAAGTGGAAAACTCCTCGTCAAGCAACCGCTCTTCGTCAAGCAACCGCAATACGGCATCTAACACCGATTACTACGATGAAATCAAGGTGGAGAACTCTTCGTCACATCGCCCTGACAACTCCTCGACAATGGTAGCGCAAAACGCTCCGAAACAGGAAACTTCAACCACACCATCAACAGCATCATCCTACCAGGGCTCTTACACCATCGACGATGAGTCGACTATGAAAGCGAGCGACACCTATAAATATGAGAAAAAAGAGCCCGCCCCCAAACCCAAACCCAAGACCAAGGAACAAATAGCCGCCGACAAGCGTAGCCGTTACAAGATTAACGACACCGAGAAGGCCGCTCCCGCCAAGCAGTCAAAGAAAACCGACAAAGCCACAGCCAAAGAGGACAAGAAAGAAACCTCTAACGGCAAACGAGGCCGCAACGCCAAGGCCAAAGCCGACGATGACAAGGACAAGGACAACGGCAAGACTCGCGGCAAGCGTGGCAAGAAAGAGACCAAAAAAGAGGAGCCTAAAACCATTGACCACGAAATTAAGCGTGGCGAGTCGCTCGACAAGATTGCCAAGAAGAATGGCGTGACCGTTGAGGAACTGCGCCAGGCCAACAACATCAAGGGCGACAAGATTGAGGCGGGTGACAAGATCAAGATTCCCACCAAGTCTGAAGCCAAGGAAGAAAAAACCGGCAAGCACGGCAAGAAGCACGGCAAGCACAATGACAAAGACAACGACAATAAAAAGAACTCAAGTTCTAAAAAATCTTCTAAAAAGAAACGCCGATGAAACGACTCTCTAAATCCCTCATCGCCCTCGCACTGCTCTGCACAACCGCTACCACCGCATGGGCGCAATATCGTTCAGACCGTTCAAAGGGTCCGGACGACCCCACCGGTTTCGTGATGCTCGCTGAGGCTATCCCCGACGCTATTCTCGAAATCCGTTATTACTCTACCTATAACTTCGTGGGCGAGCGCATTGACGGCTATCAGCAACCTGTCACACTCATCACGCGCGAGGCTGCTGCGGCACTCAAAGCCGTGAGCGACGAACTGGTAGCCAAGGGCTACCGCATCAAGGTGTACGATGCCTATCGTCCGCAACGTGCGGTGAGTCACTTCGTGCGCTGGGCCGAGGCTGTTAACGACACCCTGATGAAGCCCTATTTCTATCCAGAGCTCAACAAGAATGTGCTCATTCCCGAGTATATCGCCTCTAAGTCCGGTCACTCGCGCGGTTCTACTATCGACCTCACCCTGTTCGACATGCGCACCGAAAAGGAAGTGGATATGGGGGGCACCTTCGACTGGTTTGGCATTGAGAGCCATCCCGACTTCTGCGGCAATCCCAACACGGGCAAGTACACCGGTGGTGTGTCGCCGGCCGGTCGCTATATCACTCCCGAGCAGTTCGCCAACCGCATGATTCTGCGCAATGCGATGATCAAGCACGGTTTCAAGCCGCTTGATAGCGAGTGGTGGCACTTCACGCTCAAGAACGAGCCCTACCCCAACACCTACTTCACCTTCCCGGTACGCACGCTCGAGAAATAATCCGGAGACCTCAGCAGGTATCAATTCCTGCACGACACAACTGCGCTGAAACAGCAAAAAAGTTAAAAAATGACACATTATTTGTATCATTGAGACTTTTTTGTCTAATTTTGCACCCGATTTTAAAAACCGCCCTCCAATCGTGGAGGGCATAATGTAGATATTTTTTGACTATGCCGAACAATTTAGTGATTGTTGAGTCACCTGCTAAGGCTAAGACGATACAGAAGTTTTTGGGTTCAGATTTCAAGGTCATGTCGAGCTACGGACACATCCGTGACCTGCACACCAAAGATTTTAGCATTGATGTTAACAATGGTTTTGAACCCATTTACGAAATCCCCGATGACAAGAAAAATGTTGTAACCGACCTCAAGAAGGCAGCCGCGAAGGCTACCACCGTGTGGCTCGCTTCCGATGAGGACCGCGAGGGAGAAGCCATTGCTTGGCACCTCTATGAAGTGCTCGGTCTCAAACCTGAGAATACCCGACGCATCGTTTTCCACGAAATCACCAAGCCGGCCATTCTCAAGGCCATTGAGAATCCTCGCGAGATTGACAAGAACCTGGTTGACGCTCAGCAGGCACGACGCGTGCTTGACCGCATTGTGGGTTTTGAACTTTCACCGGTGCTGTGGAAGAAGATTAAACCCTCGCTCTCGGCGGGGCGTGTGCAGAGCGTGGCAGTGCGCCTGCTCGCCGACCGCGAGAAGGAAATCATGGACTTCAAGTCGGAGCCTTATTACCGCATTACGGCGCAATTTTCGCCACAGGACTCCGATTCGTCGATGCCCGCCGAGCTCAGCACCAATCTTCGCACCCGGCAAGAGGCTAAATCCTTCTTGGAAGATTGCAAAACTGCCTCCTTCAATGTGGCCGATGTCAACGTGAAGCCTCTCAAGAAGTCACCTGCACCGCCATTCACCACGTCGACGCTGCAGCAAGAGGCCGCACGCAAACTGGGATTCTCAGTGTCGCAAACCATGAGAGTGGCTCAGTCGCTCTATGAATCGGGACACATCACTTACATGCGTACCGACTCGGTCAATCTCTCGTCGCTGGCACTGGGTACCATCAGCGCCGAAATCAAGCAGACGAAGGGCGAACGCTACCTCAAAGTCAGGAACTATCACACGACTAGCAAGGGTGCGCAAGAAGCGCACGAGGCAATACGCCCCACCTTCATCAGCAATCATGAGATTAACGGCACCGCACAGGAAAAGAAACTCTATACCCTCATCTGGAAGCGCACCATTGCCTCACAAATGGCCGATGCCGAGCTGGAGAAGACCTCTATCGACATCAACATCAGCAACAGGGCTGAGCATTTCACCGCCAGCGCCGAGGTCATCAAGTTCGACGGCTTCTTGAACGTCTACATTGAGTCGACCGACGACGAGGTCGACCAGCAACTCAACGCGCACGCATTACCGCCCCTGCCCGTTAACACTCCGCTCAACGCCGACACAATAACAGCCACACAGCGATTCACGCAGCAGCCTCAACGCTACACCGAAGCATCGCTTGTGCGACGACTGGAATACCTCGGCATAGGTCGACCCTCAACCTACGCCCCCACCATCTCCACCATTCAAGCACGCGACTATGTGACTAAAGGTGAGAGCAAGGGCGAGAAACGCGACTTTGAAGTCATCACTCTCAAGAAGAACGCCATCACCACCAAGACTAAGTCAGAGGTAGTGGGCGGAGAAAAGGGCAAACTCATTCCCACCGATGTGGGTATGGTTGTGAACGACTTCCTGCTGCAGTATTTCCCATCAATCATGGACTATAACTTCACGGCAAAGGTCGAAGAGGAATTCGATGACATCGCCGACGGCAAAAAACAATGGAACGCTGAAATAGGCGACTTCTACAAGGACTTCCACCCCAACATTGATCGCGTGGCCTCGCTACGCTTGGAGCACAAAGTGGGTGAGCGAGTGCTTGGCAAAGATCCCAAGACCGGGAAACCCGTGTCGGTGAAGATTGGCAAGTATGGGCCGCTCGTGCAGCTCGGTAGCACCGACGACAAGGAGAAGCCTCGCTTCGCCTCGCTGCTCAAGGATCAGAGCGTCGGTTCCATCACGCTCGACGAAGCCTTGAAACTCTTTGAACTGCCACGCACACTGGGCTCTTTTGAAGATGTCGATGTCGTGGTAGCCGTTGGCCGCTTCGGTCCCTATGTGAAGCACGGCAACAAGTTCGTGTCCATTCCCGCCACGATTTCTCCTCAGGAACTCACCCTGGAGCAGGCACAGCAACTCATCCTTGACAAACGTCAGGCCGAGGCGCAGAAACTCATCAAGAGTTTTGACGACGAACCCGCCATGCAGGTTCTTAACGGACGTTATGGTGCCTACATTTCATATAACAAGCAGAACTACAAGATTCCCGCCAAGTATGTGGCACAAGAACTCACGCTTGAGCAGTGCCGCGAGATAGTTGCCGATGAGGCTAACGCATCAAAGAAGTCAACACGCCGCCGTGCCGCGACAGCCAAAACTGCTGCCAAGACTGCAACCAAAACCGCCGCGAAAAAGACGACCAAGAAATCCACAGCCAAAAAGACCGCAACGGCTAAGTAAACCGCAACGGCACAGCAAACTCATATCATACACGGCCCTGGACAAATTTGTGTCCGGGGTCGTGTTGCATTGTCCCCTTATGGGCCATTCCTGTCATTTTTTCGCCCTTTCTATAGGCACGGTTTTGATACTTCACTTTTTTTCAGTATTTTTGTTCATTATTTCATCAACTAATGCACCGCCCTATGAACAACGCTTTAATGAGCGAATTGCTCCTCAAAGACACCGCGTTTCAGAACCTAATGCAGCAGCGCATCTACAACGTGCTACTGATTGCCTCGCCCTACGATGCCTTTATCATGGAAGAAGACGGCCGCGTCGAGGAGCAGATTTTTGACGAGTATGTTTCGCTGAACCTGTCCTCGCCACCTCGCGTGACCAGGGTGAGCGACTTCGATGCCGCTCGTGCCGAGCTGGGCTCCAAGAGCTACGATTTGGTCATCGCTATGCCCGGTGTCGATGTCACGGCCACATTCAGCAATGCCAAGCTCGTCAAGCAATTCTATCCGCACATTCCCATTGTTGTGCTCACACCGTTTTCGCGCGAAGTGTCGCGCCGGTTGCGCAAGGAGGATTTCTCGGGCGTTGACTACGTGTTCAGTTGGCTGGGCAACGTTGACCTGTTGGTGGCCATTATCAAGTTGCTCGAGGACAAGATGAATGCCGAGAACGACATCACGCACGTCGGCATTCAAATGATACTGCTCGTTGAGGACTCGGTCCGCTTCTATTCGTCGGTGCTGCCGGCACTCTACCGATTCATCCTGCAACAGTCGGTCATCTTCTCGACCGAGGCACTGAATGCCCATGAGCGCATGCTGCGCAAACGAGGACGCCCGAAGGTGATGCTCGCGCGCGACTATGAGGAAGCACTTGAGATTTACAACCGCTATAGCGATAATATCCTGGGCGTAATCAGCGACGTGTCATTCAAGCGCGCCGGCGTCAAGGACCGTCAGGCCGGCATCATGCTCGCCAAGCATCTGCGTGAGCGCGACCCTTACCTGCCCATCATCATTGAGTCGAGCGAGTCTGAGAATCGCGACAAGGTGCAACCCTTTGGCGGAACTTTCCTCGACAAGAACTCCAAGAAGTTGCCCGTTGACCTGGGCAAAGCCATCATGGACAACTTCGGGTTTGGCGATTTCATCATCCGCAATCCCCAAACGGGTGAGGAAATCATGCGCATTCGCAATTTGAAGCAACTGCAAAACCACATTTTTGACATACCCGTTGAATCGCTCTACTATCACGCCGAGCGCAACGACATTTCACGCTGGCTCTACTCGCGTGCGCTTTTCCCGGTGGCGCAAGCGATGAAGATGAAGCGCTTCAACAACCTTGAAGAGGCACCCGCGGTGCGACAATTGGTCTTTGACCTCATCGTCAAGTACCGCAAGATGAAGAATCGCGGCGTCGTGGCCGAGTTCAAAAAAGACCAGTTTGACAAGTACTCCAACTTTGCCCGCATTGGGCAGGGGTCGCTTGGCGGCAAGGGCCGTGGTCTGGCATTCATTGACTCTATCATCAAGAACACGCCCGAGTTTGACGACTTTCACGGCATCAACATCACCATACCCAGAACTGTTGTGCTCTGCACTGATGTCTTTGATCAGTTCATGGAGAACAACGCGCTATATCCGGCAGCACTCTCCAACATCCCCGACGAGCAAATTTTGGAACTGTTTCTCCAGTCACGACTCCCCGACGAACTGATGGACGACCTGATGGCCATTTGTGATGTTATCGAGGGTCCGTTGGCCATTCGCAGCTCAAGTCTGCTTGAGGACAGCCACTACCAGCCCTTTGCCGGCGTGTATGCCACCTACATGATTCCCAACCTGCCTGACCGCACGCGCATGAAGAAACTGCTCACCGATGCAGTCAAGGCCGTGTATGCCTCGGTCTTTTTTGCTGAGAGCAAGGCTTACATGGTAGCCACCAGCAACGTTATTGACCAAGAGAAGATGGCTGTTATCATCCAAGAACTCGTGGGCACGCAGCACGGCGAGTTCTACTACCCGTCGTTTGCCGGCGTAGGACGCTCCATCAACTATTATCCCGTGGGCGATGAGGTGGCAACCGATGGTGTGGTTGAGGTAGCGGCAGGTCTCGGCAAGTACATCGTTGACGGAGCCGGACACGCCCTGCGTTTCTCGCCCATGCATCCTAATCACGTTTTGCAAACGAGCACCGTGGAACTCGCCTTGCGCGATACACAGAAGAGCATCTACGCCCTCAACACCGTCAACTTCAACGAAAAGGTGTCGGTCGACGAGGGCGACTGCATTACCCCCCTTTCTGTTCAGGATGCCGCCAAAGACGGCAACCTGACAGGCGTCATTTCCACCTACGACTTCCAGAATCAGCGCATCGTTGACAACGACCTGGGGAGTGGTCGCAAACTGGTTACTTTTGCCAATGTGCTCAAGCATAAGATTTTCCCGCTGGCTGAGGCTACTCAGAATATGCTGTCGCTTGGTGCCAAGTATATGGGACGCCCTGTGGAGATAGAGTTTGCCGGAATCATTGGCAAATCACCACAAATGTCTCATGCAGGCGAAACCGACAAAGGCTCGCTCTACTGGTTGCAAATCAGGCCCATGGTTGACCGTAGCGAGATGCTCGACGAGGAAATCATGAAAAGCGACCCCAAGCAACAACTAATCACCACATCGAGAGCTCTTGGACACGGAATGATGGACAATCTGCGCACTTTAATTCTGGTCAAGAGCGAGCAATTTTCAGTGACAAATAATCGCCAAATTGCCATTGAAATTGAAAAAATAAATCGTAACTTTACGGCCCAAGGCGAGAATTATATTCTTGTCGGACCCGGAAGATGGGGGTCCTCGGACGAGGCACTTGGCATTCCGGTGCGTTGGGCCGATATCTCGGCGGCAAGGTTGCTTGTTGAAGTGGCGCTCCCGGGTCGAGCCATAGAGCCGAGCCAGGGTTCACACTTCTTCCAGAACCTGACCTCTTTTGGAGCCGGATATTTTACCGTTGACCCCACTGTTGAGGGCGAAGCGATTGACATGGATTTCATTGACAAGGCCGTTGCTCAAAACGAATCGCAATTCGTCAAGATTCTACGCTTTGACCGGCCGCTCCGGGTCGCTATCAATGGAGTTAAGGGACGAGGCATTGTCCTGAAACCCGAGGCCGATGCGAAGTAAAACTTCATGATTGTTAAGTAATTGTTTATTGATTTAGATATATATGGCTTTCTTTCGTTCATTAAAAAGAGCTTTCGGTTTCTCCGACGACGGGTTAGAGACTAACGACGAACTCGACGGCATTAATGGCGCTCAAGCGGCACGCCGACCCTACGTGAACCCATTTGCCGACGACAAGCAATCACAACCCGCTGAGAAGAAAACTGAAAACGCGGCCACGCAGAGTCAGGCCGACGACTTGTCACAGCAGTTGCTCTCGCAGGTCATAGCCATCGTTAACCGTAACCTGCCGCCATTTGTGCTCGACAACCTTGATCTGGAGGCCGAGCGCAAGGCCATCGGCGAGGAACTCAAACCTTCGGTCGACGCATTCGTCTCACAAGTCAACAATGCGGCACAGGCCCAAACCACATCGGACAAGAACGCCATTGCTGAGCTCAATGAGAAAATCAAGAACATTGAAGCACAACGTCGCGCGGTGCTCGCCAAGTTCAACGACGCTCAAAATAAAGTCGCAACCCTTGAAGCTGAACGCGAACAATTTGAGCTTGAGAACAAAAGCCTGCTCAACAAAATCAAAGTCATGAGAGTTAAAGCGGGCGACACCGACTTTGGTGACTTGGACGAAGCCGTGGCCAGCTACGACGACAGCAAGCGAAAACTTGAAGAACTCACCAAGGAGTACAAGCAAAAGATGGAAATCACATCGGCGCTCATCTCTGACCTTCAATCCGACGCATCGGCCAAGGCAAAACAAGTCAAGGAGTTGACCGAGTCACTGGAGCAAGCACAGAAGCAAATTGAGCAACTCCAAGAGCAGTGCAACGCCCAGCAGGCGAAACTTGACGAGTCACAAGGCGAAGCCGACCTCATTGACGAGGTACAAGCAAAAATAGAACAATTCGAGCAGTTCAAAATAACGAAACAGCAAGAGATTGACGCCTTGCGGAAGCAACTGGAACAAACACAGTCGTCATCGGGCACCGCTTCAATGCAAATTGAGGACTACAAGAAACAGGTCGCCGAACTGGAGAAAACCATTGACCGACTCACTCGAAGCGCCGCTGAAACCGCCGAGCGTCACAACCGACGCGACATTGAGGTCGCCAACCGGTATAATGACCTCAAAACCAACTACAACAACACGCTCAGCAAACTTCAAGAAGCACAAGCGCAAGTTGAACAACTCAAGGCCGACGCGACCGTCACACAGAATATTGTAGATGAGATGACCCGCAAGAACGAGGCGCTTGCAGTCAAGTATCGCGACACCAACGCCATGCTCACTCTGGCTCAAGACGAACTGGCCGACGCTAAAGAGAAACAGCAACTCACGCAAGCACAACTCAAATCCTCGTTAGATGAACTTGAGTCGGCCCGAAACGAACTCAACACTACGCGAGAGCAACTGCAAGAGTCAAAAACACAACTGCAAACCACACAAGGCGAACTTCATGACTCGCAAAGCCAACTGCAATCGGCGCAAGACGAACTCTACGCGGTCAAATCTCAAATCATTGAACTGGAATCGGCCCCCACTGCACCTGAAGAACCCGTTGCAACGCCTGAGCCCGCGACAGTTCCTAAATCCACAGAACCTGAACCTATAGAGTTTGATGTGCTTGATTCCATAGAATCGGTTGAACCTGAACCAATTGAGCAAACGGCCGAACCGGAGCCGGTCGAGACACCTAAGCCCGAACCCATAGAGCCGGCCGAACCGGAGCCCATAGAGTCTGCCGAACCGGAGCCCATAGAGTCTGCTGAACCGGAGCCGGTCGAGGCACCCAAGAATGAGCCTACCTCTCCAGTCGCATCAGCCCTCGATGACCTTGACGAACTGGATGATATTGACTGGCTTGTCCCCACTCCGCCCACGCCCAAGCAGAAGGAACCCGAGGAACCGGAACCACAACCCGCGCCGCGCAAGTCAAAACCCGACGACCGACAAATGTCGCTCTTCTAACCTCAGCCACGAAGTGCTCACTTCTTTGGCCACGCTCCGCCCTTAAAATTAATAGACTACGGATTAATCTGATATTTGGACGGGCTTCGCCCTTAAGATTGGGTCGAGTGGTGCTGCCTAACGGCACCGCACGCCACTTCGTGGTTGCTGCGCTTCGCTTGCCCTTCGGGCTCCCGTTTGATCGCGAGCACTTCGTGGTTGCTTCGGTTCGCTTTTTTTCAATACGAATTTTACGAATGTAGCGAATTACGCGAATTGTTTGGTTTCTCCGGGAAGATGGGGAAGGATGAATCTGTATCGTCCTGAAAAAAGTTGACTCGGGAAAAGTTAATAATATGTTAATTCAA
>CAMKGM010000020.1 GCA_946412245.1 uncultured Bacteroidales bacterium | reverse complement strand
CAGCGACCTCCTGCGTGACAGGCAGGCATTCTAACCAACTGAACTAACGCACCGTGTCTAAGACACAATTTTTCAATTGCGAGTGCAAAGTTATAACCATTTTTTGAATCTGCCAAACTTTTTTGCCAAAAATCGCAAAAAAATCCCTTTTATAGCTATTATATGGGAAAAAGGTGCTACATTTGCACCTGTTTTTTTAAGTGTTTTAAACGAAAATTTTAAAAATGAAAAAGATTTCTTTCACTGTAACCCTGCTGCTGGTCACCCTCATGGCTCAGGCCGGCGGCTTACTCACCAACACGAATCAGCACATCTCTTTCGTGCGCATGATGGCGCGTGGCGCTTCGCACGAAATTGATGCTATCTATACCAACCCCGCAGGTGTAGCCTGGATGGACGAGGGTTGGACTCTGTCACTCAACATTCAGAGCGCCTTCCAGACGCGCAATGTAGAGGCCTCATTCCCTCTCTTCGGCACTGAGCCTAAACTTTACAAGGGCGACGCCGCGGCACCCGTTTTGCCTTCGATTTATGCGGCCTACCGCAAGGACCGCTGGGCCGTGCAAGGTTTCATCGGAGTGATTGGCGGCGGCGGCAAGTGCTCGTTCGACAGCGGTCTGCCGGTGTTTGACAGCAAAGTGATGGCAGGCATCATGGCACAGACAGGCGGCACAGTAACCCCTGACATGTACACCATTAACAGCGCCGTGAAGGGTCGCCAATACATCTTTGGCGGTCAATTCGGTTTCTCCTATCGCTTCAATGACCATTTCTCAGGTCACGCCGGTTTCCGCATGAACTACTTCAACGGCAATCAGTGGGGTTACGTTGAAGCATTGCTTAACGCCAATAATCAGCCTCTCATCGACATGCGTCTGGACTGCGACCAATCGGGCTGGGGTATCACCCCCATTTTGGGTCTGAACTACCGCTACAAAGGTCTCACACTCGCAGCGAAATATGAGTTCAAGACCAATCTGAACATTGAGAATGATACCAAGGAGCTTGTTGACCCCGCCGGTGCCTTGGCCGACTTCAAGCACGGTGTGAACACCCCCAGTGACATTCCCGCCATGCTGGCAGTGGCTGCCGGCTATGAGTTCACTCCCAGACTGCGCGCCACGCTGGAGTATCACTACTTTGACGACAAGAACGCCGAGATGGCTCACATGGAAGGTAGCGAAGTGGGTAAGCAGAAAGCACTGAAGCACGGCACACACGAGTTCCTTGCCGGTGTGGAGTTTGACATCAACAAGACCTTCACCGTGAGCGCCGGCGCACAACGCACCGACTACGGTCTGAGCGACGATTACCAAAGCAACACCTCCTTCTCTTGCGATAGCTACTCAGTGGGTTTGGGCGGTGCCATCAACCTCTCGTCGCACGTAAAAATCAATGTGGGCTACTTCTGGACCATGTACAGCGATTACACCAAGAATGTACCCGCCGGTAACCCCGGCTACAACGGCACCACCATGCCCGGTCAGGACATATACTCGCGCACCAACAAGGTGTTCGGTATGGGCATCGACTACAAGTTCTAATGCAGGTTAGAGGTTAGTGGCTGCGTAAAGGCTTGGCAATTAGCTGTTTTTCTTGTAGCTTTGCACGGCCCAAGCCGCCATAATCAGCCCAATCCCCAACAAGGCCCACACCTGATGTGCAATCTCATGGAAGCCGCCACCGCGAATGAACACGGTGCGAATGGCATCGATGAAATAGTGCATGGGGTTGACGTAGGTGGTCAAGTAGGCCCAGTGAGGCATGGAGCGCGTGGGCGTGAACAAGCCGCTGAGCAACATGAGGCACACCACAAAGAACCACATCACAAAGATAGCCTGCTGCATGGTGTCGGAGTAGTTGGAGATGATGAGCCCGAACGATGAGAAGAACAGCGCCAGCAGCATGGCAAGCAGGAACACGAGCCACACCGGGCCGGCAGGACTGATGCCATAGATGAGTTTGGCAAGCAAGAGGCACACCGTGACCACAAAGAGCGCAATCAGCCAGTAAGGGATGAGTTTGGAGAGGATAAAAGCCCACTTCGACACAGGGGTGACATTCATCTGCTCAATGGTGCCCGCCTCTTTCTCGCCCACAATGTTGAGTGTGGGCAAAAATCCCGTCATCAGCATCATGACGATGGCAAGCAGAGCCGGAATCATGAAGAGTTTGTAGTTTTGATGCTTGTTGTAGAGCATGAGAGTAGACACCCTTGACTGAATGGCAGCCGTAGACGGCAGGGCGTTGGCCATAACGATTTGGCTCAGATAGGCCGAGCCTATGGCGCCTTTGGTGCCGTTCACGGCATTGGCGGCAATGAGCACCTGGGGCGTTAGACCCTTTGCCACATTTTTCGCGAAGTCTTGCGGAATGACCAGCACCACATCGGCCTTGCCTCGCTCAATTTCGTTCAAAGCTTCCTTGTAAGTCGTTTTCTGCCCGTTAAAAATGAAGTAATTGCTGGCCTCGATGCTATGCACAAGTTGTTGAGAACCCGTTGAGCGATCGTTGTCGACCACGTCTACCACAATGTTTTTCACCTCCATCTGCATGACCCAGGGAATGACACACATAATCACGATGGGGAACATGACGATGAGTTTGGGCAGGAAAGCATTGCGTTTAATCTGCAAGAACTCTTTCTGTATGAGATATTTGAGTGTCATATTCACAATTATTCTAAACGGGTATTAAACTTCTTGAGCGCAATGGTGAGGAAAACGACTGTGAAGCCGGCCAGGATGGCAACTTCTTTAAGCACTTCACCTATTCCCACACCCATAATCATCAGTTTGCGCATAGCGTCAATGTAGTAGCGAGGAGGCACCACAGCGGCCACCCATTGCAGAATTTTAGGCATTGACTCCACGGGAAACACCATGCCCGAGAGCATGATAACAGGCATCAGCAACACCATAGCCGAGAGCAGCAACGCCACCAGTTGCGTCTGAGCAATGTTAGAGATGAGCAGGCCCAGCGACAGGGCGAGCAAAATATAGAGCACACTCACCGCGATAATCCACAACACCGAGCCTGCAAGAGGCACTCCCAGCACAAAGTGCGCCATGAGCAGAATAGTTATGAGGATGCCAAAGGCAAGCACCAAATAGGGGATGGCCTTGGCGATGATTACCAGCAAAGGCCGTACCGGCGAGACGAGCAACACCTCCATGGTACCTTTCTCCTTCTCACGGACTATGCTGATGGAGGTCATCATGGCGCAAATGAGCATCAGCAGCATGCCCATGATGGCGGGTACGAAGTTGTAGGCCGATTTCATTTGCGGATTGTAGAGCATCTTAGTGTTGACTAAACCACCCTGCATATTGGTGATGACTCCCTGCGCGTAGTTCATCCACTGCTGCGCCATGTTGGGGTCAGAGCCGTCTATGATAAATTGAACCCCACTCTGCTTGCTGGCAAAATCAGGAGCGAACACAACGGCCATATCGGCCTTTTGACTGCGTATCATCTGCTCTGCCTCCTGCGGTGTGGCGACGGTGGCGGTGATGGTGAAGTACTCTGACCGACTCAGACGCTCCAGTGCAGCCTGAGTCAGGTGGTCCATCTGCGAGGTGACCGCCACGGTGCGCACATTCTTCACATCGTTGGTGATGGCAAAGCCGAAGAGCAACATCATCACCACCGGCATACCAAAGAGAATGAGCATTGTGCGCTTGTCGCGCAAAATGTGTTTGGCTTCCTTGACTATGAATGAGACGAATTGTTTCATATCGCTTCTTGTTTTTAGTCGCCCGAGCGGGTTGCCTGACGCGCCAGGTGAGTGAACACATGGTCCATGTCGGGTTGGTTAAACTCCTTTTTCAAGGCATCGGGGGTGCCCATCGCCTTGATTTTACCGTCTACCATTATTGAGATGCGGTCACAATACTCGGCCTCGTCCATGTAGTGAGTAGTGACAAACACGGTGATGCCTCGCGCTGCAGCGGCGTAGATGAGTTCCCAAAACTGGCGGCGTGTAGCGGGATCTACGCCACCTGTAGGCTCATCAAGGAACACCACGCCGGGCTCGTGAAAAATCGAGACCGAGAAGGCGAGTTTCTGTTTCCAGCCCAAGGGTAGGCTTTTGACCAGGGTGTTCTTGTGCTCTGTGAACTGCAACTGTTCGAGCAATTCGTTGGTCTTGCGGGCAATTTCAGCGTCACTCATGCCGTAAATGCCTGCAAAGAGGCGAATGTTTTCAGCCACAGTCAAGTCCTCATAGAGCGAGAACTTTTGCGACATATAGCCGATGTGCTTCTTAATTTGCTCATACTGTGTGCGAATATCGTATCCCGCCACTCGCCCCGTGCCGGCGGTGGGCTGATTCAGCCCGGTGAGCATGTGCATGGCCGTGGTCTTGCCGGCACCATTGGCTCCAAGAAAGCCGAAGATTTCGCCCTTCTTGACGCTGAAACTGATATCGTCAACAGCATGAAATGAACCGAATGCCTTTACCAGGTGTTCCACCTCAATGACATTTTCGTTCTCCACCTTGCCCGCGCTCTCATGCTCAATGCCCGGAGGGTTGAAGATATCGGCAAACTCGCTGAGTATCCTATCGGGGGTATCAATGCCGCGCACCTTTCCCCGGTCCAGAAATGCAACACGCTCGCAACAGCGCACCTCGTCAAGGTAGGGTGTTGATGCCACGATGGTGATATCTCGTTCCTTGAGAGAGCCAAGCATCGCCCATAGTTCCTTGCGGCTCACGGGGTCAACGCCCGTGGTGGGTTCATCAAGAAAGAGTACACTCGGCTGGTGCACCAAGGCGCACGACAGCGCCAGTTTCTGTTTCATGCCGCCCGACAGCGCCCCAGCTTTGCGGTCCTTGAACCGCTCAATTTGCGAGTAAATGGCCTTAATACTGTCATAGCCCTCCTCAACGGTGGTACCGAAAAGGGTAGCAAAGAACTTGAGATTCTCCTCAACGGTGAGGTCTTGATAGAGCGAGAAACGTCCCGGCATGTAGCCCACGCGGCAGCGCACTTCGCGCATTTTCCGCACCACATCAAACCCGTCGACCGTTGCCGAGCCCGCTTCGGGACATAGCAGTGAGCAGAGGATGCGGAACATCGTGGTCTTGCCGGAGCCGTCGGGCCCAATGAGGCCAAACACCTCGCCCTTGCCCACCGTGAAGCTCACATCGTCAAGTGCCTTTACCTTGCCGTAGCTTTTGCTGATGTTATGTACTTCAATGGCATTCATAACTTCACCTCGCCATACATACCTATTTTTATATAGCCATCGTTTTTCACGGCAATCTTCACGGCATACACCAAGTCGGCTCGCTCATCGTCGGTGAGAATGGTCTTGGGCGTGAACTCCGAACGAGACGAAATCCATGAGATGGTGCCCTCATACTCCTTCTTCTGCCCGTTGCCATAGTCGGCAAACACCTTCACCTTTTGCCCCACCTTGATGCTCTTGAGCTGAGCCGAGGTTACGTAGGCACGCATGTGCATCTCTTGCGTGTCGGCTATTTTGAAAAGGGGTTTGCCGGGAGCCACATACTCACCTTGCTCCACATATTTTTCAAGCACGGTGCCGGCAATGGGCGATTTCACCTCGGCATTGGCTATCTGATCTTCAATTTGGCGTATTTGTGCCTCCAGTCCCGAGGCCTGCGCATCGATGCCTTCCATTTGTGCCTTGATACCCGCGCTCTGGTCTTGCAAGCTGGCGTTGTTGCTCCTGATTTGGTCACTGGTGGCTTCGAGTTGTTTCTCCAGTACCTTAATCTGATAGTTGATGTCATCGAGTTGCTTGCGTGGCACTGCCCCATCGTTCACCAGTTCGGTATAGCGTTGACGCTCTCGCTTGGCATTGGCAATTTGCTGGCGAATGGACGACACCTGTTTCTCCAGATCAAGCTGACGGCTATCGTTGGCGTTTCTGGACGATGCCAACTGCCGCTTGTTGGCGCTCAACTGCCCGCGAGAGGTCTCAAGTTGCTGCTTTTTCAGCTCCAGTTGCACAGCATCGATGCGCCCCACCACAGCACCCATCTCCACCTGAGCGCCTTCAGCGACATTGAAAAACAGCAGTTCGCCTGTTGATTTCGCTGAAACAGTAACCTCGGTAGCCTCGAAGATGCCGGTGGCATCATAGTCTTTCTCTTTGTTCCCGCAAGCGGCCATCATCAGTGCCAAGCCTGCCAGTGCATATATCTTTTTCATTGTCTCTTATTAATTTAGTTGTTAGTTGTAAATTTGTTGTCATATATCTGCTTAAGCATCTCAATTTCATGCACCGAGTGCTGCACCCGAGCGGCATTTTCCTGGTTAATTTCTCTCACCAGGTCGTTCACATCAATGATGCCGTGAGCCAGCTTTGATTCGGCCGACTTGCGCACCGACTTGCGCAGGGCTATAATCTCCTCGTCATCGGCCATGAGCTTGCGGTAGCGGTTCATCTCCTCGTTTTGTTGCAGTTGTTCCAGATTGTTGTTGAACAGAAACACTTCACGGTTTGATTCTATCAGTCGACGCTGCAAAGCAATCTTCTCCTTGTCATTCTTGCGCGTGTATAAGGCTCCAATATTCCACGTTAGCCTCACGCCCACCATGCCGTTCAGACTCCAGCTGTGCGACTTCATGTCTTCAAACATGTTGTAGCCCGGATATCCGTAGTAGCCCTGGGCAAACACCCCCAGTTTGGGCATCAATGCCGAATTCAGAGCCTTTTCTTGAGCATCGGCAAGGCGCAATTGGGAGTCAAAAAGCCGCATTTCAGGACGGTTGTTCGCTACACCTGTCTCAATCATTGCGGGTTTCACCGCTTGTTCCACTTCAATGCCGCAAAAGGTGGAGAGCATGGATTGCAGCATGCGCTTCTGCGATGCCAGACTGGTGCCTTGCTGCATCACTTTGAGGCGCTCAGCCTTTACATTCTGCCAGTCGCACTCAGCCGCTACTCCGCGCTTCATCATCGACTCCAGTTTGCGTTCATTGCCTGCCAACTGCTCTTGTAAGTCCCGGTTCAGAACAATCTGCTCGTCAAGCAGCAACAGGGCGAAATACATCTCGTTCACGCGTTTGCGCACCTGATACAGGCTCACCTCGTTCTGCGCCATCTGAATGTTCCCTTGCTCACGCGCTATGGCCTTTTGGCTACTGATGGCACCGCCATCGTACACCATTTGGCTGATGTCAAGGCCCACACGGTACTGGTCTTTCTTCAGCCCTTTCATGTCAAGGCCCATAGAACCCATCATGTTCTTCATCTCGTCAGGCCACGACACCACATCGCTCTGATAGGTGGCTTGCGCAGTAGCCGACAGTTGCGGCAGCCACCCCTTCTGGAGATTCGCAACCGTCAGTTCGGTCGTTTTCTCAATGAGACTATACTGGCTGATGAGCGGGTAGTTCTGCTCAGCGGCACGCTGGCATTCTTCCAGTGTTTGCGCCTGAGTCACAATGCTCATGATTGCCAGGGCGATTGTCAGGATTTGTTTTCTCATGTCAATTTCTTTTTTATTTCTTTCCGCAAAAGTACGCCCTTTCTGACAGGTTTCTATTATTGATTTGTGTGAAAAAATTATTAATTTGTACGATTTCCATGATTAATTAGCCTTCAATACTGAAAAAAGCATTAAATTTGCAATAAAATCGTACAATCTCGCAATAATGGCCAGTCGGAGTAAAGCAAAAAACATCAACTATTTTTCGGTTTCTTCTGTTGACTTACGTCAAGTAGCGGGTTCCGAAAGCAGTGTCTTTAATAACGATTACATCAGCATCGTCCTCAATGGGCACCCCTCATGCAGTCTCTTCTTGCGCGCGGGACAAGTGTATCAGTTGGCCGAACCTCGCCTTATGCTGGTGCTGAATGGCGATATCGATGTTCATTTGAATCTGGAACAGTTTCACGTGGGGCAGGGAACGGCAATTCTCACGATGCCCGACACCATCATGGAAATCACACACTTCAGTGATGAAACGACCTTGTGCGGTATAGCGCTCAAAGATGGCACTCATGTTGACGAAAGCATTGTAACCACCTGTTCTCCAAAAGATTTTGACAGATTGCGCCACATGTTGTTTCTTCTCAACGATATGGCCAAAGCAACCCCCTTCCGTCGTGATGTGGTGCACCACATAGTCATGGCTATGATTAGCGATATTCAGTACATAGGCCAATTATCTCGCAACAACGAGTCATCGGCGCTTCCTTCTCGCGGGCAGCAAATTTTTCAGTTGTTCAAGGAGTTGGTCAACCAGCATTGTGAGCACGAGCGCAACATCCCGTTCTATGCCGATCAGCTGCACATCACGCCTCATCACTTGTCGGCTGTCATCAGCAAAACAAGCGGGCATAGCGTCATGTACTGGATTAACCGTGCTGTTATTCTCCGTGCCAAGGTGATGCTCAGAACCAGCGACTTGATGACCTATGAAGTGGCCGAGCGACTGAATTTCCCCAACACGCCTGCTTTCAATAATTTTTTCAAACGCGAGACGGGCATCACGCCGCGCGCCTACCGCAACGACATTCAATAATTAGACTCCCGCCCCATAACCAAACTGAAAACCACGCGATAATCTGCGGAAACGGAGTAAAAAACGCACATTCCGCAACTTATCGTGAACACTAACAAGTCCTCATTTCATTCTCCAATTCGGTCAGGACAATCCTATTGACTGAGAGATGTGAGGTCGCGGTGCTCGAACTCGGCGAAGGCATCGCGCCAATGCTGAGGAATGGTAACTGAAGTGGCGGTTGCGGGGTCAAAATGGACCAGTACGGTCGTTGCCATGCACTTCACCTCACCCGTGAGGGCATTGCACACCTGCTGCACCAGTGTGAGACTCTTGTCGCCCACCTTGACGCACTGCGTGAGCACTTGGATAGACTCGCCAAGCAGAGCGGGATTGAAAAAATTTACATTGATATTGGCAATCACAAGACTGCGATGGTCTATATCGAAACGGCTGTTGCTCACCTGCGTAAAATAGTCAACCTTGGCCAAATCAAAGAAGGTAAAATAGGCATTGTTGTTGATATGTTGGTGCATATCGTAGTCGGTATATCTCATCTGCACAGTTGTGGTGCAGCGGAACGGCGTGTCAACCGCAGGAGCCTGATGGTGCGTTGAATTGTTTTGCATAGCAATTAGCGGAAAATGATATTTTTAATAACCTCGGAGCCCAGCATCTCGTTGATGCGATTAATGAGCGAGGAGCGCGAGAGCATAAGTTCGTTGCGCAGCGAAGCCGAGGAGAGCGTTATGGTCATGATGCCATTCTTGACTGAACGATCGACGGTATAGCGGTTGATGCCGGGTCCCACAATCTCGGGCCAGAGGGAGAGCGCACGGTGCTCGCTGACCTTGGTGTCGAGTCTCTCCTGCTTGAGGAATTCGTTGATGATGTCGCCTACCGACATGGCTGAGGTGCGTTTCATGGCTGCACCTCCTCTCTGATGGGAGCACACACACCGTCCTCAACATGAAACATGGCATGGTCACCACCCAAGTGGGAGATAATTTCGTCAAGGTGTGTGCGGTTCGTGTCAGTGATGAAAATTTGGCCAAACTGGTCACGGCTCACAACGCTCACGATGCGTTCAACGCGGCGAGCATCAAGTTTGTCAAAGATATCGTCAAGCAGCAGAATGGGTGTAGTGGCATTATTTTGCTTCAGGAAGTCAAACTGCGCCAGCCGCAAAGCAATGGTATAAGTCTTGCACTGACCTTGCGAACCCGTCTGCCGCATATTGTAGCCATTGAGCATCAACACAATATC
Organism: uncultured Bacteroidales bacterium; assembly: GCA_946412245.1. Taxonomy (GTDB): domain Bacteria; phylum Bacteroidota; class Bacteroidia; order Bacteroidales; family Muribaculaceae; genus Sodaliphilus. Next base: position 34,101 of record CAMKGM010000020.1, on the reverse strand, counting down.
ATCACGGTGGATGCCGCGCGTGGTGTGTCCCAGAATCATGTCACGCTCGCGGGTGGCGTGCAGATGCTGTTCCAAGGGAGCATCGTTCAAGTGACTGCTGTAAGAGAGGTTCACCTGCTCAGCCTCGCCTGCAATGGCCTGATAATAACGCATAAAAATGGGTTCAAAGTCCTGAATCCACTGCGCGCGCGCTTGGTGGATGATGGCCGCCGATTCGCACATTTGCCGCTCTACGGTCTCATAGAGCAAAGTGTCGCGAAACTCACGCTTAATCATGGAATTGCGTTGTTCCAACGCCTTTCCATAGCGAATGAGCGCATCGAGATAGACGGGATTGCCCTGTGAAATAATCATGTCCATGAGTTTGCGGCGTTCCTCGCCCGCCCCACGAATCAAATCCCAGTCCATGGGCGAAATCATGACTATGGGCAACAGACCGATGTGCTGGCTCAGACGCTTGTATTCCTTTCCGTTGCGTTTTGCCACCTTGCGCTTGCCGCGCTGAATGGAGATGGACACCTGCTCTTGCGCATCGTTGCGCTCATAGTTGCCTTGGAGCATGGCAAAGGGGGCCTCGTGGCGAATGACAGCCGCATCGGTGAGCGTGGAGAAACTGCGGCAGAAACTGAGGTAGTAGATAGCATCAAGAATATTAGTCTTGCCCATGCCATTGTTGCCAATGAGGCAGTTGACCTTGGGCGAGAACCGGAGTTGCGCTTCGGCAATATTCTTGAAGTTGAGTATGTTGACGCTGTTAAGAACCATTTTTGATAAAAGAAATTACTCATAGTGGCGAATGCGCACTTCAATGCCGTCGGCTTTCAGTGTGGCAGGCAATGAAGAGACATCGGTCTGTCCGTAATGATAGGGATAGAGCACCTTGGGCTTGAACATTCGCGTAGCATTGACTATCTGGTCAAGTGTCATGGTATAAGGTTGGTTACAGGGCAAGAAAGCGATGTCAATGTCGTGGAGTTGCGCCATCTCGGGGATGTCCTCGGTGTCGCCGGCAATGTAGATGCGCATGCCGTCGATGTTGAGCACAAAGCCGTTGTCGCGCCCCTTGGGATGGAACTGAAGATGCCCCTCGGTGGTATTGTAAGCAGGCACCGTCTCGAGCGAGAAGCGCGGCAACTGTAGCGACTCGCCGTTGTTCAGCGCTTTGCCGTAGCCCAGCATACCGGCACAGCGACTGTTGGTGACAAGTGTAGTCCCTTGGTTCGAGAGCGTGGCGATAGCTTCCTTATCGAAGTGGTCGGCATGCTCATGGGTTACCAGAATGTAGTCGGCCTTGGGCATTGAGGCGAAATCAATGGTGCGGTCGCCAAGCCGGGTGACAGGGTCAACCTGTATCTCGGTACCATCGTAAACGATGCGAATGCTACCGTGCATGAGCGCATGAAATTCCAGTCGTTTGCCCGAGGGAGTGATGAAAACATCGCACTCAGCTGAGCCCTTGATAGTAGGCTTCTTGGCATCAAGCCATGCCATGATTCCTCCTTTAAGGTTAGTCACCTTGAATCCCAAATCGGCAAGTTTGCCGGCTGCAATGGCCGAGCGCTTGCCACTGCGGCAATAGACGGCAACCGGCCGCGACGGGTCGAGCAGATGCTGTGCTTGTTGCTCAAAGCCCTTGCACTGCATATCGAGCATAGTGGCACCACTGATGTGACCCTCGTCAAACTCTTTTGCGGTGCGTACATCGAGCAGTTGCACCTGTGCCTGGCGAATGAGTTGGGCGAATTCATCAACATTACAGTCGGTATAGTTTCCTGCGGCGCAAGCCGTGTTGCTATTGAGTCCCAGCATGGCGAGTAGCAATGAGAAGAATTTTTTCATAAAGAAGTGAGTTGTCAGTTATCAGTTATCAGTTGTCAGTCATCGTGATGGGTTGATTCGTGCCGCTCATAGGCCTCGACAATGCGCTGCACCAGTTGGTGACGCACAATGTCACGCTTGTCAAACTGAACCACCCCGATTCCCTTCACATCCTTGAGCACCTTGAGGGCGTGAATGAGTCCCGAAGTGGTGGTGCGCGGCAAGTCAATTTGGGTAACATCGCCGGTAATCACCATCTTGGACCCGATGCCCATGCGGGTGAGGAACATCTTGATTTGGTGGGTGGTGGTGTTTTGGGCCTCGTCGAGCACAATGACGGCATCGTTGAGCGTGCGGCCACGCATGAACGCGAGTGGGGCAATCTGTATGACCTTAGTGTCCATGTACTCCCTGAGTTTGGCGGGCGTAATCATGTCCTCGAGCGCATCATAGAGCGGTTGCAGATAGGGGTCGAGTTTGTCGCGCATATCGCCCGGAAGGAAACCGAGTTTCTCGCCAGCCTCCACCGCCGGTCGCGACAGAATTATCTTGCGCGCCTCGCGGTTCTTGAGCGCACGCACCGCAAGAGCCACGGCCTGATAGGTTTTGCCCGTTCCGGCAGGTCCCAAAGCAAAGGTCAAATCGTTCTCGGTGAACACCTTGACCATGAGTTGCTGGTTAGGGGTCTTGGCCTTGATAGGGCGCCCATTCAGTCCGTAGACGATAACGTCGTCCATCTTGAGTTCCTTGGGCGGCTCGCCCTTCACAATGTCGATAATCACATCCTCAGTGAGGGTGTTATAGTGAGCACAATAGTGCTCCAGTTCCTTGATTTTGGTTTCAAAGTCGGCAGTGTCGGCATCATCGCCAATCACGGTGATAACAGAGCCACGCGCCGCCATCCTCAATTTAGGGAAGAGGTTGCGAATGAGGTGAATGTTGGCATTGTTCACACCATAGAATACGATGGGGTCGACGTTGTCGATGATAATGTGTCGTTCAATCATAAATTGATTTTTAAAAACTATCCTACAAAGATAACAACTAAATCAAGTTTTTTGAGTAATTTTGCGAATTATTTTTTGAGAAACTTGATTGAAGTAGCACTATACCTGATTCCCGTTCAGTTGAGCGAAGGCGACTTAACGAGCGTTTTGCCGACACAAAACCTTGTGTTGGTGAGGGAAATCAGTCACTACATCGTGGAGAATGTGCGATCGGCTCGCCGTTTTCTGAAGAAGTGCGACCGCGATATCGACATTGACCGACTGACGTTCTATGAGCTGAATCGCCACACCGCCCCTGAGGCAATCGCGGGTTATTTGGCCCCGCTTGAGGCCGGCGAGCCCATGGGCGTGATTAGCGAAGCGGGTTGCCCGGCCGTGGCCGACCCGGGAGCCGATGTGGTGGCCATAGCGCAACGCAAGGGTCTGAAGGTACGCCCGCTGGTGGGTCCGTCGAGCATTCTGATGGGGCTCATGGGCTCTGGGTTCAATGGCCAGAGCTTCGCTTTCCAAGGCTATCTGCCCATTGAAGCCACTGCGCGCGCCAAGACACTTGAAAAGATGGCGCATCGCATCATGCACGAGAACCAGACGCAAATCTTCATCGAGACGCCTTACCGCAACAACGCCCTGCTTGCCGAACTGAGCCGCAAACTGCCGGCCCACCTGAAACTGTGTGTGGCAAGCGACATTACCGGTAGCCGTGAGCGCATTGAAACCCGACCGGTGAGAGAATGGGCGCAGGTGAACGCTGACTTCAACAAGATTCCCACATTATTCCTTCTTTACAAGTAAAAAATGACAACCATACACCCAAAACATACGCATCACAACCTACAACAAATTCTGTTTGAAGATGAGGACCCGCTGACACCACAAGAGACTGAGACAGCGCAACCCGCCACTGCCCCGGCAAAGACCGCTGACGGCGACCTGTGGTCCATGCACTTTGCCAGTTTCGGCAGTGGGAGTAGCGGCAACTGCGCATTTCTAGGCAACGGACACCAGGGCATCTTGATTGACGCAGGTGTAGACCCCGACCATGTGTTTGAGGACCTGGCGCGCAACGGCATCAGACCCCAAGATGTGAAAGGAATTATCTTGACTCACGACCATGCCGACCACATTCGTTATAGCTACCGCATCTTGCGCAAGAACAAGCACATGCGCATCTTCTGCACCCCGCGGTTGCTCCTCGGAATGTTGCGACACCACAACATCTCAAATCGCATCAAGGAGTATCACGTGGCCATCTACAAGGAGATACCGTTTCACCTGGCAGGATTCACTATCACGGCATTCGACACGTCGCACGACGGTGCCGACAACATGGGGTTCATGATCGAAGGCGGCGGCCACAAGTTTGTGGTGGCCACCGACATGGGAGTTATCACCCAGCGTGCCGACTACTACATGCGTCAGGCCGAGTATCTGATGATTGAGAGCAACTACGACCGCCGCATGCTTGACACAGGCTTCTATCCCGAATATCTCAAAAACCGCGTGCGCGGCGAAAAAGGCCACCTGGACAACGTGGTGGCAGCCGACTATGTGCGGCAAATCTGTAGCCCACTGCTCAAATATGTGTTGCTGTGCCACTTGAGCAAAGATAACAACACGCCTGAAATAGCACTGCGCACCATGCACAAGGCACTGACTGAGGCGGGCGTGACGGTGGGCAATGCCAGCAACGACGTGGAGAGCCGCAACCGCGACGTGCAACTCTATGCCCTACCCCGCTTTGAGACTTCTACCTGGTTCGTCTTCTGAAAAACTGAAACCTCAAGTAATCTTCCCAAAACACCGGAATCGGGTAAAAACGTCGTTCGGATTGCTCAATATTAAGACAAGGCGACGACTCTTGCCCCTCAATGGCTTTGTATTTTAAACCCAAATCGGTGGTTAGGCCGAATTGAGTTAAAGGCGCGCAAAATTGGGTTAAAATGCGGTTTATTTCGCTAAACGAGGTAGTTTTTGGGCATGTTTAGCGAAATAAAGCCGATTTTATTCCAAATTTAACATTTCTTCACGGTTTAAAATCTTTATCAGTGAGGTCGTAGTCTTGCTCGTAATAGTAGGGTTTCATCACCCCATCATAGTCAAGCACATCGGTTAAATATCGTTTGCCATCAGCTGCTCGCTATTTCAGTTGGTTAGTCTCACTAACCAACTCACTGTCCTGCTTGCGAAGCTTAGTTTTGAGATATTTCCAATAGTTGCGAGTCCGGGTGTAGTCGTCTTGAGCGTTGATAGCCGCCACGACATCGAGCACTGAGAACCACCACTTACTGTTCCGGTCGTCCCACACAGCCCGCACTTCGCGGTCGTTGTAAAAGCGTATGGATAGTTTATGAGCCATTATAATGAGCAGGTGTTAGTGGTTTCAGTCACTGAATTTTACGGGCTCGTAATCCCAAAAACCGTTATTACTGTCAACAATGGCCTTGAACTCCTGAGTGAAGCAAGAACGGAGTTTGGCATAGGAAACAAACACGTTGATGATGCCCTCGCTGCTGTCGGCAATAGCACCGCTATCGAAGACGAAGAGCACACCCTTGCGCCCAAGCGTGATTTCAGGTGGGAGCGTGCCGGCATGACTCAGATGAACTGAAGAACCGGCCGCATTGAGTTCGTCAATGTGCGCATTGATGAGATTCAGCACTTGCTGGTTGCGCTCCCGATTGAAGATGTTTGATTGATTGAGCACTTGATGCCGTTTTCGGTTGTAGATAACGAAACTCATGTGCTCAGTGTGCCGGTAACCGTCATAGTTCTGCTTATCAATAGCCATCACCAGAAGATAATCGGAGGTGAAAGTCGGAAATATCTTAATCGTAGCCACATTGCCATAAACCTCAGCGATGTGGGGCTCCGATGTCACTTGCTTGTAATCGAATGGGGAGTTGGAGTTGAATCGCGGGGTCTTGAGGAAGGTTGCGGCGCAGGTGCTGATGGAACCCGTTTCAAGTCCGAACGCCCGATGCTCAATCTCCTTGAGCAGGTCGCCAATGGCTTCAGAACCATTGATGGAGACAGGAATGCGTCCCTTGTAGCGCTTGATGCTGGTCCAGTGGGTGCGAGGTTTGTCGGCAGTCACAGGCGAGGTTGAAACGAAGTATTGAGATTTCTCGGTTATCTCGAACTTGTCAGGCACTGTTTCGCCCAGGATGGTAGAGTCAGCGACCTCGTTGCGCAGCGCCATTTTCTCGGCATTGAGCGGATTAGAGGCCTCATCGTCGCTGTTGAGTCGGCCAGCTATGTACCAGAAGGCAGCGGCGATATCGAGAATAACCAGCAGGGCTATGACTACAAAAAAGGAGCGTTTCGTTTTCATGATTGCAGTGATTGATTGTTAGGGGCAGGCTTTATCATTGTTTCAATAGACTGTTTCACGCGGTTCATGAGCCACATGGGCGTGCTGGTCGCTCCGCAAATGCCAATGCTCTCTTTGTCTCGAATCCAGTGCTCATCGATTTCGGTCTCGTTGCTGATGAGGTGAGAATCGGGATTGGCATCCTTGCACTCGGCAAAGAGGATACGGCCGTTGCTGCTCTTGCTACCGCACACGAACAGAATGAGTTGGTGAGCCTGCGCGAACGCCCGGATCTGCGGAATGCGGTTGGCCACCGAGCGGCAAATGGTGTCAAAACTGCGGAACTGCACGCCCGGCTTGATGCGTCGCTGAATTTCCTCGACAATCTGCCGAAAGAGTTGCACCGACTTGGTGGTCTGTGAATAGAGATAGATGTTGCGCGCGAAGTCAATTTTATCGATTTCATCGATGCTCTCAATGACGAGTGCGTTACCGGCCGTTTGCCCAACGAGTCCGTTGACCTCAGCGTGACCTCGCTTGCCATAGATTACAATTTGGGCATCGCCCAATTCGGGCTGGTTGTAACACTTGTTGATGCGTCGTTGCAACTGGAGCACCACGGGGCAAGTGGCATCGATAATCTCAATATTGTTGCGGCGCGCAATCTCGTAGGTCTCAGGCGGTTCGCCATGGGCACGCAGCAGCACTTTCACGTCGTGAAGCTGACGCAGTTGCTCATGTGTAATGGTTTCGAGGCCCTTGCTGTTGAGGCGCTCCACCTCGTTGCTGTTGTGCACGATGTCGCCCAGGCAGTAGAGATGACCGCTCTGCGCCAACTGCTCCTCGGCCTTGTTGATGGCGCGCGTCACGCCAAAACAGAAACCCGAGAACTCGTCTATTTCAATATTCACTGCCATACCCATGACGATGTTAATGGGTTTTCAGATAGTCATCAAACAAATCAAAGAGCCACTGACGCTGCCCCTCAATGGTGAGTGGTGTGCTGTCGAGCAGGATGGCATCGGGTGCCTGCCGCAGGGGGCTCTCTTTGCGCGTAGAGTCGAGATGGTCGCGCATTTCTACATTCTTTACGATGTCGTCGAGGGTGACGCTCGTGTCGCCCTTGGCAAGCATCTCGGCATAGCGGCGTTGGGCTCGGACCAAAGCCGACGAGGTGACAAACACCTTGATCTCAGCGTCGGGCAGTACGGTAGTGCCTATGTCGCGGCCGTCCATCACCACACCTTTTTTCTTGGCCATAGCCTGCTGCTGCCGCACCATCTCGTGGCGCACAAAGGGGATGGCTGCCACCGGACTCACATTGTTGCTCACCTCCAAGCCGCGAATCTCGTTTTCCACGTCCTCACCGTTTAGGCAGGTGCTTTGAGCTCCATTCTTGTTGATTTTGAACGAGATGCTTATCTCACCCATATGCTTTTCGAGTTCCTCGACATTCACCTGGCCATCGGCAATAAGGCCATTACGCAGGCAGTAAAGGGTTACGGCGCGATACATGGCACCGGTGTCAATGTAAGTGTAGCCGGCATAAGCGGCAAGTGCCTTTGCCATCGTGCTTTTTCCACTCGACGAGGTGCCGTCAATGGCCACATTTATCTTTTTCTTAGTTTTCATAGTCCACTACGCTTTTGTAATAATCAACAAAGATAGCGAAAAAAAGCGTGCGTTGCAAGAAAAGTGTGCGAAGATTTGGATTTGTGAAAAAAGTACCGTAAATTTGAGCAGTTTATAACCAAAACATCGTTAATCACTAAAAAAATTAAAAGAATTATGGCTTACAAAATTATTGACATTGAAGGCGTGGGCGATGTGTACGCTCCCAAACTGATGGCCGCCGGCATTAACACACCTGAAGACCTGCTTGAAAAATGTGCCGCACCCGCCGGACGCAAGGCACTGGCTGAGCAAACCGGAATCAGCGAGAAACTGATTCTGAAATGGACAAACCATGCCGACCTGTTCCGCATTGTGGGCGTTGGCCCGCAGTTCTCGGAGTTGCTGGAAGCTGCCGGCGTTGACACCGTGAAGGAGCTGAAGCACCGCGTGGCTGCCAACCTTGTCGCTAAACTCGAGGAGGTGAATGCCGCCAAGAACCTCGTGAACCGCGTACCGAGCGAGAAAGAGGTGCAGAAGATGATAGACCAGGCCAAGGAAATGGAGCCCAAGATGACTTATTGAGCCAAAGATCAGCTTCAATAGGAGGCTTCGCTGCTTTCAAAAGTAAAATGTTGCCCCACGGCCGTCGCGACCGTGGGGCTTTAGTCTGCCAATGGTCACAAAAAAAAGAGTTTGTTTAAGATGGTGTCAGTAGCCGGAGGGGAAGAGTGCTGAAAAGGCTGGTGTGATGAGAAAAGAGCATTGAAAATGACGGAAATCGGAAAAAACTATGTAACTTTGCCACAAAACCGATAAAACGACAAAAAATGAAGAAACTACTGACACTGGCAATGCTGCTGATGTGCGTCACAGCTTTTGCCGCCAATAACGACAAGGACACCCTGGTGGTGTTCCGCTCCGGCCAGGGTATTGGCTCATTTGAAATCAAATACATCCCCACCACTGAGGAGACACGCTCAATCAAGATGCGACTGCTGGATGCCTACACCCGGCTTCCGCTGCAAGAGAACCTAGACAGTTTGGACGAGAGCGACTTTGTGAATCAACCAAACGGTCGAGGACTGGTGCGCTTGCTACGCAACCCTGGTCGTGTGAGCTTGGGCATACACGAAATTGACGAGAACGGTGAGTTTGAAATCACTGACTTGAGTCCTGAATATACCTATTGTATAACGGCCGCAAGCAGCAACTACGGCTACATAGCAGTGCCTTTCTACTCAAGCGTGGAGCCCGGCAACATTGAGTGCGAAATTCTGTTCAAGAAAACCCCTATCTCAAGCGACGTAAACTGCGACAACCGCGTGAATGTGAGCGATGTAACCGAGTTGGTAAACATGATTTTGGGCGTTGGCCATCGCGCCGAGTTGGTTCTTGGCGACGTGAATCGCTCGGGCAAGATTGACGTGAGCGATGTAACCGCACTTGTAAACAACATCTTAGGCATTGTTAGCCAATGAATCAAACCAGCAACAACCTGCGACGTAGCGACTTCGAAATCATGGCCCCGGTGGGGTCATGGGAGAGTCTGATTGCCGCCCATCAAGGCGGAGCCGATGCCATCTACTTCGGGATTGAGGGACTGAACATGCGGTCGAAGTCGAGCGTGAATTTCACCCTTGAAGACCTGAAGACCATTGCCGAGTGGTGCCGCGAGCACGGCATGAAGAGTTACTTGACGGTGAACACCATCGTCTATGACGAAGACGTGCCCTACATGCGCCAAATCATCGATGCCGCCCGTGAGGCGCAAGTGAGTGCCATCATCGCGAGCGACATGGCCGCCATCCGGTATGCCCGCCAAACGGGTGTAGAGGTGCACATCAGCACCCAGGTAAACGTGAGCAACAGCGAGGCGGTGCGCTACTACGCACAATGGGCCGATGTGATGGTGATGGCTCGCGAACTGAACCTGGAGCAGGTGGCAAAGATTCATGATACAATCACTCGTGACGACATTCGCGGTCCACACGGAAAGCATGTGCGCATCGAGATGTTTTGCCACGGCGCACTGTGCATGGCTGTGAGCGGCAAGTGCTATCTGAGTCTGCACGAGACCGGGGCGAGCGCCAACCGCGGCGCGTGCCGCCAAATATGCCGCCGCGGCTATGTGGTGACCGACCGCGAAACGGGCGACGAACTTGCCATTGAGAATAAATACATCATGAGCCCCAAAGACCTGAAAACAATCCACTTCATGAATAAGATGGTGGATGCCGGCGTGCGGGTCTTCAAGATTGAAGGACGTGCACGCGGACCCGAATATGTGCGCACGGTGGTGTGCTGCTACAACGAGGCGCTACAGGCCATCGTTGACGGAAACTATGGCAGTGATGAACAAATTGCCGATTGGAACACAAGGCTGAGCCGCGTGTTCAACCGCGGTTTTTGGGACGGCTACTACCTGGGGCAACGGTTGGGCGAGTGGACTCCGAAATACGGCTCCAGCGCCACCCGCGTGAAGGTGTATGCCGCCAAGGGCGTGCGCTACTTCACACGACTGGGCGTGGCTGAGTTTCTGATGGAAGCCGGCGAACTGCACGTGGGCGACAACATCCTGATTATCGGTCCCACAACAGGAGCCGTGCCCTTGACCATCGAAGAAATCAGGGTGGACCTGAAACCTGTGGAAAAGACGGTGAAAGGCGAACGGTTCTCCATCAAGACCGACGTGAAAGTGCGGCCCAGCGACAAGATTTATCTGTGGAAAGACATCAACCCCGGTATCAAAGCAGAGTAGCCGGATCCAGGTTGTTGCGCTCAATATCCTTGAAATAGCGATAGGTGCTGACCTTGAGCTCCATGCAAGCCTCATCGTCGGCAATGATGATGGCCTTGCGGTGCATTTGCAGGGCGCTGAGTGTGCACATGTGCGACACGCCACCCTCGACGGCAGCCTGCAGGGCGCGGGCCTTCTTGTAGCCGTTGACGATAATCATGACGCTGCGCGCTGCCATCACGGTGCCAACGCCCACGGTGAGTGCGGTCTTGGGAACCTTGTTCACGTCGTTGTCAAAGAAGCGGCTGTTAGCGATGATGGTATCTTGGGTGAGCGTTTTCATGCGAGTGAGCGAGGTGAGCGAACTGCCGGGTTCGTTGAAGGCGATGTGTCCGTCGGGACCGACGCCGCCCATGAACAGGTCGAAGCCGCCCGCCTTGGCGATGCGTGCTTCATACTGCTCACATTCCTTCTCCAGGTCAGGAGCATTGCCGTTGAGAATGTTCACGTTCTCGGGCTTGATGTCGATGTGCGAGAAGAAGTTGTTCCACATGAATGAGTGGTAACTCTCGGGGTGGTCTTCGGGCAGGTTCACATACTCGTCCATGTTGAATGTGACCACATTTTGGAACGAGACCTTGCCGGCCTTGTTGAGTTCAATGAGTTTCTTGTACATGCCCAGTGGAGAACTACCGGTGGGGCAACCCAGCACGAAGGGATGCTCTGCAGTGGGATTAGCTTGGTTAATGCGCGATGCGACATAGTTGGCTGCCCATGCCGATACTTGTTCATAATCGGGCTCAATAATCAGTCTCATATTATTATCTGTTTTGTTATTATATCCAGCATTTACTCGGCAAAATTACAAAAAAATGCGGAATAATGTGTAACTTTGCAAGAAAAGCAACCTACTATGACAAAAGAAAAAAAAGATAGACCTTTGATACTCATCAGCAACGACGATGGCTATCAAGCCGATGGCATCAGAACACTAATGGCCGTGGCACGCGAATTTGGCGACGTAGTGGTAGCCGCTCCCATGCAGCAGCAGAGCGGCAAGGGCAGCGCCATTACCATCACCAGTCCGCTACGTGCCGTGATGGTGAAAGATGAGCCCGGCATGAGGGTGTTCCTGATTAGCGGCACTCCCGCCGACTGCGTGAAACTGGCACTGGACCAGTTGCTTGACGGCCGCCATCCCGACTTGGTGTTGGCAGGTATCAACCACGGCTATAACGTGGGTGTGAGTACGTTGTACAGCGGCACGATGGGCGCCACCTTCGAGGGATTGGTGCATCATGTGCCCAGCGTGGCATTCTCCTACGGCGACTACCGCACGCCTCACACCGACTTCACGGTTTGTGAGCCCTTTGTGCGCGATATCATTAGCCGGGTGCTGAGCAAGGGGTTGCCGGCCGGCGTGTGCCTGAACGTGAATGTGCCCTACGATAAGGGACCTATTCAGGGTTTGAAAATCACGACAACAAGCATGGGCTTGTGGACCAACGAGTTTGAGCGGCGCACCGACCCGCATGGTGTGGAATACTACTGGATGACAGGCTACTATGAAAATGAAACTCCCGACGACAACACCACCGACATCTACTGGATCGACCGCGGCTGGGTGAGCGTGACACCTTGCAAGGTGGATCAGACCGCTCGCGACAATATGGTCAAAATCACCGAATTACTGACCTGAAATGCATGAGGGCATCATTAAACACCTTAATTAATATGAAAAGTCGCAAGGATTTTGTAAATTTGCACCCTCAATTGGGTGCATTTTTGCATCGGTCAATCACAAGATTTTTAAACAACGAAAAACAACCATAAGAGCATGGACAAGAAAGTAAGGGTGCGTTTCGCACCATCGCCCACGGGCCCGCTGCACATTGGCGGCGTGCGCACCGCGTTATATAACTACCTGTTTGCCCGCCAGCACGGGGGCAGCATGATATTGCGCATTGAGGACACTGACAGCACACGTTTTGTGCCCGGTGCCGAGGAATATATCAACGAGGCGCTGCAGTGGCTGGGCATAGGCATTGACGAGGGCGTGCGCGAAGGGGGCGAGTATGGTCCCTACAAGCAGAGCGAGCGCCGCGACATCTATCGCCGATATGTGAAGCAACTGCTCGACAACGGCAAGGCCTACATCGCCTTTGACACCCCCGAGGAACTCGAGGCCAAGCGTGCCGAGGTAAAGAACTTCCAGTACGACGCATCGACCCGCATGGGCATGCGCAACTCGCTCAGCCTGCCTGCCGAGGAGGTGAAGGCACTGATTGATGCCGGCGAGAAACATGTGGTGCGATTCCTGATAGAGCCTAACCGCGACGTGGTGGTACACGACCTGATTCGCGGCGATGTGACCATCAACTCATCAATACTTGACGACAAGGTGCTCTACAAGAGCGCCGACGACCTGCCCACCTACCACCTGGCCAACATTGTCGACGACCACCTGATGGAGGTGAGTCACGTGATTCGCGGCGAGGAGTGGCTGCCCAGCGCTCCGCTGCACGTGCTGCTCTATGAGGCCTTTGGTTGGGAGGAGCCGCAGTTTGTGCACCTGCCGCTATTGCTCAAACCCGACGGTAAGGGCAAACTGAGCAAGCGCGATGGCGACCGATTGGGATTCCCGGTATTCCCGCTGGAGTGGCATGACCCCAAGAGTGGCGACACCTCGAGTGGCTATCGCGAGGCCGGTTATCTGCCCGAGGCCGTGATTAACTTCCTGGCACTGCTGGGTTGGAACCCCGGCGACGACCGCGAAATCATGTCGATGGACGAACTGATTCGCGACTTCTCGTTTGAGCACTGCTCCAAGAGCGGCGCCAAGTTTGACTTTGAAAAAGGCAAGTGGTTCAACCACGAGTACCTGATGAACATGGACAATGACCGCCTGGCCGAATTGTTCAAACCCATCCTCACCGAGAACGGCGTGAATGTGGCTGACTTCAGCGACGAGTATATAGCCGCGGCCGCCGGCATGGTGAAGAACCGCATCAACTTTGTGCGCGACCTGTGGGACAACGCCCGCTTCTTCTTCGTGGCGCCCACCACCTATGCCGAGAAAGATGTGAAGAAACGCTGGAAAGAGGAGACTCCGCAACTCATGCGTGAACTCATCGAGGTGCTCAAACCGCTCAACTTTGACGATGCTGTCGCTACTGAAGAGGCTGTGATGGAGTGGATTAAGGGCAACGAATATCACATGGGTAATGTGATGAACGCCTTCCGCCTGACGGTAGTGGGCGAGTGCAAGGGCCCTCACATGTTCGAAATCACACAGTTACTGGGTAAAGACGAGACACTGGCTCGCATTGAGCGAGGCATAGCCAACATCATTCGTCCTGAAGCATGATGATGTTCCGACGCCTGTTTATATTCTTGTTCGCACTGACATGGGTGCTCAATTTGAGTGCTCAGGAAGTGGAGTGGAGCGTTGATGCCAATGTGGTGGTGAATAATCGCGAGGGTGAAACAGAATTGGCTCCAAGCCAGACGTTCATCTTCACCCGCATCACACCGCAAATAGGGGTGTCGCTCGATAGCGCACGGCACCGCATCATGGGTGGCGTGACGTGGTATCAACCCATGAACGACGGCATGAATGGTTACAAAGTGCTGCCGGCACTGTACTACCAGTACAAGGACATGAACAAAGGGCTGATGTTCAAGTTCGGTATGATTCCCAATGAACTAAACAACTCACTGCCTACCTACCTGCGCAGCGATTCGCTCAACTACGTGCAGCCTAACATCAAGGGAGCCGTCGTGAGCGTGAACAAGCCGCACTTTTGGCTCTACTCGTGGCTCGACTGGCGGCAGATGCAAACCGACAATCGCCGTGAGGCCTTTGATGTGACCGGCGAAGTGGGCTGGCGCACCACGAAGATAGACCAGGAATTCAAGGCCTCGGCTTTGATCTATTACAACCACTTGGCAACTCGCAAAATCAAGGACCCTGAAGAAGGGGTGGTCGACAATTTCATCTTCAGCCCGCAACTCGCCTACGGGCACCGGTGGACAAACGGCCGCTTCGACATCGGCGCCGGCTTGCTCATGTCGGTTGACCGCGACCGTGTGGCCGACAACAAGTGGCACACACAGGCGGGCTTCATAGGCAAGGTGGCCGGCAACTGGAAGTGGCTCTCGTTGATCGAGAACATCTACGCCGGCAAGCGACAGATGCCCTTTTACGAGAAATATGGCAGCATGGTGTATCGTGGCGATGCGCTCTATCACAATAAGTTCTATAGCCGCACCGACCTGGTGGCGACCGTGTTCCGGCGCGACTTCGTGAACCTTGAGGCACGGCTCACCTTCCACGCCACCAATCACGGGAATGCCTTTTGGCAGCAAGTGGCGGTGCGTTTCTACCTGGACCGCCTCGTGTGGAAACGACACAAACACAAGGATAGCGGTGTGGCTTACCCCCCCTTGCACTCACAATTCTAATACACACAATTGAAAAACTGAACACAATGAATTTTCTCTATAACACAGGCATCAAAGCCTATAAACTTGCCGTTAAAATCGTGTCGCCCTGGAACCGGAAAGCAAAACTGATGCTGGATGGCCAGGCACGCACATTTGACTACTTGAGCGAAAAGGTTGACCCCCAGGCGGGCTACATTTGGATGCACGTGTCGTCGCTGGGCGAGTTTGAGCAAGGACGTCCGCTCATTGAGAAAATCAAGGCCGAGCATCCCGAGCAGCGCATTTTGCTCACGTTCTTCTCTTCGTCGGGCTACGAGGTGCGCAAGAACTACGACAAGGTCGATGCCGTGTGCTACCTGCCATTCGACACACCGGGCAATGTGCGCCGTTTCCTGGACCGTGTGCGTCCTTCCATGGCCATCTTTGTCAAATATGAGTTTTGGGGCAACTACCTGCGCGAACTCAAACGCCGTCAGGTGCCCACTTACATCATTTCGTCGATATTCCGCCCCGGGCAGATTTTCTTCCGTCCTTGGGGTGGTGAGTTCCGCAAGATGCTGGGTTGCTTCACGCACTTGTATGTGCAGAACGAGCAGTCGCAACAACTGCTTGCCGGCATTGGCATCAATCAAGTGACAGTGGCCGGTGACACCCGTTTTGACCGTGTGGCGCATGTGCGCGACCAGGCCAAGTCGTTCCCGGTGATTGAGGCCATGACGCGCAATTGCCCCTTCACGCTGGTGATGGGTAGTTCCTGGCCCGCCGACGAGGATGTGGTGCTACCTTACTTCAACAGTCACCCGAACATGAAACTAATCATCGCGCCGCATGAGTTTGACGACGAGCGATTGCAGGCACTGCTGGGCAGGATAGAACGCCCCGCGGCACTCTACACAACCACCGACGAGATGCTGGCCGGCCAACTTGACTGCCTGGTGATTAACTGCTTCGGCATCTTGTCGTCGGTCTACCGCTATGGTCAGATGGCATACGTGGGCGGCGGATTCGGCTCGGGCATACACAATGTGAACGAGGCGGCCGTCTACGGCATTCCGGTGGCATTCGGGCCCAAGTTTGAGAAATTTGTTGAGGCGAGCGACTTGATTGCTTGCGAAGGTGGGTTCACCGTGAGCAGCGCTCAGGAATTTGAGGCCGTTATGGACCGACTGACAGCATCACAGCAAGCACTGCGGCATAGCAGCGAGGAGGCGGGCAAGTACATACAGTCGCACCTGGGAGCCACCGACCTCATCTACCGCGACTTGTTCGGTTAACCGCCGGCGTCAGGAGGGGAAAATGGTCGAAAACGCAACTTTCTCAGCAATTTAACATCTAAAATAGCTGAAATTCAGAAAATAACTACTATCTTTGCTAAAACAGTCTAAACAGAGTATCGTTGCAACAACTTAGAAAAGTATGGGAACAGAACTGAATTCACTCATCAAGCTTGACCAAGTCTCAAAGCATTACTACATGCCCGAGAGTGAGGTAGAACTGGCTTCGCTCACCCGCTACGAGAAAGTATATACCAAGATTTTGGAAACCGCCGAAGAGGGGGCGATTGAAGCCGCGCGCGACGTTGCCGACCAAATTCAGCGCAATGTGGCCGAGAAAGGCCGTTGCGTGATTGGGTTCGGTGCCGGTCGCGACGCCTTGCGGGTCTACGACGAACTGGTGAAACTGTACTTTGCCGACAAGGTGAGTTTCACGAATGTCGTGGGGTTCAATCTGGGCGAATTCGGCACCGGTGCCGTGAGCGACAACGAGCAGAGCACGCTGCAACGCATCAAGGAGCGCCTGTTTAACAAAGTGGACATGATCCCCGAGAACATCCACACCTTCGATACGCAAGCCACCAAAGAGAACGTGCACCGGCTGTGCAAACTCTATGAGACTGAGATTGACGAGTATGGCGGTCTGGATTTGGTCATCTGCCAGCTGACAAAGAACGGCGGCATAGTATTCAATGAGCCCGGTTCGTCATCATCCTCATCGTGCCGACTGGTGCTGCTGAGCAACGAAACCCGTACGCGTGTCGCCGAATCGTATCAATGCGAGGTGGCACCCGCCACTGCCGTGACATTGGGTATCTCTGACATACTTTCGGCTCACAAGGTGATTGCCGTTGCTTGGGGCGAGCTCAGTGCCTCGGCCTTGTATCACACCATTGAGGGCAATTTGAGCGATACCACTCCCGCTTCATTCCTGCAACTGCACCACAATGTGAAACTCGTTGTCGACTTGGAGGCCGCACACAAACTCACGCGCATCAACTTCCCGTGGAAAGTGGCTTCGTGTGAGTGGACTGACCAACTCGTGCGGCGCGCCATCGTGTGGCTGAGCCGGCAGACGGGTAAACCCATTCTGAAACTCACCAACAAAGACTACAACGACAACGGCCTGAGCGAACTGGTAACGGTGTTCGGCTCGGCCTACGATGTGAATATCAAGATTTTCAACGACCTGCAACACACCATCACAGGATGGCCCGGTGGCAAGCCTAATGCCGACGACACCCATCGGCCCGAACGTGCCACGCCCTACCCCAAGCGTGTGCTGGCGTTCAGCCCACACCCCGACGATGTGGTGGTCTCGATGGGCGGCACGTTGCGACGGCTTGTTCAACAGGGGCATGACGTGCATGTCGCGTTCCAAACTTCGGGCGACTTGACCGTTATCGATGAGAACTTGGAACGCATGATTATGCTCAACCAACGGGTGGCGAAACGACTCATCTCCGAGAACCTCAACAACTACCAAAAACAAGCCGACAAACTGTTCCACGATATTCAAAACAAGAAACCCGGTGACCTTGACTCGCCCATCATGCGCTACATGAAAGGCATGATATTTGCCTGCGAGGGCATCATGAGTTGCACATTCATGGGTGTCAAGCAAGAGAACATCCATGAGTTGAATATGCCCTTCTACGAGGCAACCCCCTTTGGCGACGGTAAAATAATGCCCGCCGATGTGGAACTTGTCAAGAAACAGATTCTTGCCATTCAGCCTCACCAGATTTTCTTTGCCGACGACTTGAGCGACCCATTCGGCACCCATGCCAAGGTGGCCGAGGCCATTATCATTGCACTCAACGAGTTGAAGAATGAGCCCTTCATGCGCGACTGCCGCGTGTGGATGTATCGCGGACAGTGGGGAGCCTTCAGCATCGACGACATCGAGATGACCGTGCCCATGAGCCCCGAAGAGTTCCGCATCAAGCGCGATGCCATTCTCAAGCACCAGTCGCAAATCCACGACGCGCCCTTCCGCGATCCTGAAGACGGCATGCTGAGCTGGCAACGGTCCATCGACCGCAACAAAGAGATTGCCGACCTCTATAGTGCACTGGGCCTAGCCTCATACGAAGCAATGGAAACATTTGTACAATATCACTTGAAACAAGACGACTAAAAACACCATCACAATATGGCAAAACGTGATAAATTCAAGGTGCTCAAGCAGGAGCGCCGCGAACTGAGAGACAAAATCATCAATTTCTTCAACGCTGAAGATAAAGTACCCTATAACTACAAGCAGGTGGCCGCCCAAACGGGTGCCAACACACCCAAACTGCGAGCGCTGGTAATTGAAACCATGGAGCAACTCGCCATCGACGGTTTCCTGACCGAGGTGAGTCCCGGCCGCTACAAGGCGCTGATGCGCACCTCGGTGGCCGAAGGCATCTTCATTCGCCGCAGCAACGGCAAGAACAGCGTGGACACCGCTAACGACGACGGCAAACCCATCATGGTGGCCGAGCGCAACTCAATGCACGCGCTCAACGGCGACAAGGTGCTGGTGCACATCAGCGCCGCCCGCGAAGGCATGGAACCCGAGGCCGAGGTCATCAAAATTCTGGAACGCAAGGAGCAAGTGTTTGTGGGCACGCTCAATGTCAAGAAATACTTCGCGCACCTGGCTTGCGACAGCAAGTTCCTGGCCACTGACATCTTCATCCCGCTCGACAAACTCAAGGGCGGCAAGACGGGCGATAAGGCAGTGGTGCGCATTGTGGAGTGGCCCGAGGAGTCTAACACCCCCATAGGTGAGGTAGAGGACGTACTGGGTGCCGCCGGTGAGAACAACGCCGAGATTCACGCCATTCTCGCCGAGTTCGGCCTGCCTTACAAATACCCCGAAAATGTGGAGCGCGTCGCTAACAAGATTGATGCCGGCATTACCGACGAGGAGGTGGCACGCCGCCGTGATATGCGCGATGTGACCACTTTCACCATCGACCCCTGGGATGCTAAGGACTACGATGACGCCCTGTCGGTGCGTCGACTCGACAACGGCCGTTACGAGATAGGCATACACATTGCCGACGTCACTCACTATGTGAAGCCCGGCTCGGTCATCGACAAGGAGGCCTACAACCGCGCCACATCGGTCTATCTGGTCGACCGCACCATTCCCATGCTGCCCGAGCGCCTGTGCAACTACATCTGCTCGCTGCGCCCCGACGAGGACAAACTCACCCACTCGGTGATTGTGGAGATGGACGACAACGCCAAGGTGTATCGCTACGAGATTTGCCACACGGTGACACGCAGCAACCGACGTTTCAGCTACGAGGAAGCGCAAGAGATTATTGAGACCGGAAAGGGCGACCTCGCCGAAGAAATCCTGTTGCTCAACAAACTCGCGCAACAATTGCGTGCCAACCGCTTCAAGAACGGCTCGGTTGAGTTCAACCGCGAGGAGATTGAGTTCAAGATTGATGAGAACGGCAAGCCCATCGAGGTGATGAAACACGTGTCGAAGGAGGCCAACAAACTCATTGAGGAATTTATGCTGCTGGCTAACCAAAAAGTGGCAGAGCACATAGGCAAAGTGCCCGCGAGCAAGAAAGCCAAGGCTTTTGTTTACCGCATTCACGAGGAACCCAACGAGGAGAAACTCGCCAATATGGCCGAAATTGCCGCACGATTCGGGCACAAGTTCAAGACCAGCGGCAAACCCAAGGAGGTGAATAAGTCTATCAACAAGATGCTCGAGGAAATCAAGGGCAAGCCTGAAGAGGACCTGCTGTCGATACTCGCCATCCGGTCTATGGCCAAGGCGATGTACTCAACAATGAATGTGGGTCACTACGGCCTGGCTTTTGACTACTACACACACTTCACCTCGCCCATTCGCCGCTACCCCGACATGATGGTGCACAGATTGCTCGACCGATATGCCGACGGAGGCCGTAGCGTGAACCAAGAGGCACTCGAGGAGCAGTGCAAGCACACCAGTTCGCAAGAGCAACTGGCAGCGGCTGCCGAACGAGCCTCTATTAAATATAAGGAAGTGGAATTCATGGGCGACCGATTGGGCGGCGTGTTCACCGGCCGTATTTCGGGCGTGACCGAGTGGGGCCTCTATGTGGAACTTGACGAGACGCATTGCGAGGGCCTCATCTCCATTCGCGACCTTGATGACGACTTCTATGAGTTCGACGAGAAGAACTTCTGCGTGTTGGGCCGTCGCACGCACCACAAATACCAGTTGGGCGACAAAATCACCATTCAGGTGGCACGCGCCGACCTCATCAAGAAACAACTCGACTTTGCTCTGGTCGACAAGAACAACCCACCGGGCTCGCACCGCATCGACAAGGCCCCCATTACCGAGGCTATGCGTTTTGCACCGAGCAAGAAGGAAGGCAAACTTGAGCGTCAGCGCGAGGAATACGAGGGTGGACGTGCTTCACGCCGCCAGAAGCGCGGCAAGCGCGGTAACACCAGCAAGCGTGAAATGCGCGCCGAGCGTGACGGTCGCCGTGACAAGAAATCGAAACGCGAAGGCCGTAACGGCGGCAAACGCCGTCGCTAAGACAGCACTATCCGTCATTACACAGTGCCGAGCAAGCATAACACTTGCTCGGCACTGTGCTTTTTATTCAATAATGTAATACCAGTTCAGGATTGGAATTCAGAACGCAGGGAATAAGTGTTACGCAAGTGCTCAAAGGCAAGACGATTGCTTTTGAGCGCTTTGGTATCTACCAAGGGGTTATAACTGTCAAGAATGCCCTGCAGCGATACCTGCTCGGGGCCTGTGGCGGGCGCAACGGGCCATTGCGGCTGAATGTTCCACCCAAAGTGACGGTTAATAGCATCGACCACCATGGCTGTGCCGCGCATCTTGCCTTCGGCTGAATAGCCGGCAATGTGCGGTGTGGCAATAAAGGCTTTTTCGAGCAATTCTGCCGAGATATTAGGCTCGTTTTCCCAGCAATCTATGGCAAGCGAGCCATTCCAGTCAAGTAGCGACCGCGTGTCGGTCACCGCACCGCGCGCCGCGTTAAGAATCAGGCGACAGCGAGTCGATTTGTTCAAAAACCGCTTGTCGCACAGGTGCCAAGTGGCGAAACTCCCCTCGCGCGTGAGCGGTGTGTGGAAGGTGACGATGTGACATTGCTCCTGAATTTCCTCAAGTGTGGAGAAACCGTCTTCACCCTCGGCAAGTGCACGGGGTGGGTCGTTGCGCAGCACCGTCATGCAGCATTGCTCAGCCCACCGCGCCACAATAGAGCCCACATGGCCCACGCCCACCACGCCCAGCGTCACCTCTTCAGGTTTCAGATGCTCCTGACGGAGCCACAAACCGATGGAGGCCAACGTCCACTGCGCCACCGCGGGTGCGTTGCATCCCGGAGCGCTGGCCACGGTGATGCCCGCGCGACGGCAATAGTCCAAGTCAATGTGGTCAGTGCCTATGGTAGCCGACCCGATGAACCGCACGCGGCTCCCTTGCAACAATGCCGCGTCGCAACGGGTGCGAGTGCGCACCACGAGTGCGTCGGCTTCGGCCACCGCCTGTGGCGTGATTTCAGCGGCGGGCAAATAACGCACTTGCGCCACCGGCTCAAACAAACCGTGGATATAGGGAATGCGATTTTCTATGATAACGACAGGTGCCATGTCAGGTCGCCAGCATGTGAGCCACAAACGTGCCTAATAATGCTACCACGGCCACCAGCACAAAGATGTAGCGTCGCGTATACTCGTTGTGAATGGTAAACGCGTGCGCAATCCATATAGCCAAGCACCAGTTGAGCAACGGCACATAGATGAGCAAATTCCGGTAGTCAATGCACATCATCACGATTGAGGCTACCGTGAGCACCAGCAGAAACGAGTTGTAGAGCCTGATTTGCAGGCGGTAGTTGAGAATCGTGAACATATCGACCGACATCAGTACAACCGACAGAATGGCGATTATCGCCGTCGATGCAATCACCAGTTGCACTTGCCAGTTCTGCAGATAATCCCAAATGGCCTCAATCTGCGGCGGCGTGGCATCGAGCGGATTGATAATGCCCAGCCCTATCCCAATCCAGAACGGCGTGATGATGCCTAGTATCAGGGCCAGCCAACCTTTCGTGCTCATGGCCCGCATTTGCATGAAACCGATGGTGAACGCCACTACCAGCACCAAAAACACATACTGGAACATGCAGCAAAACGAGAGCACCGCAAAGATGATGAAGATGCGCCGTTGCGCGAAGTTCTTGAGCTGATAAGACGCATACAGGATGAAGCACAGCACCACAGCGATGAGGCACAGCGCCGTGCCGGCATTGAAGTGCGTGGTCAGGAAGGGATTAGCCGTCTGCAACAGCAGGAACATCGATGCCGAGATGAAGGTGTAGGAGCGAATCACGCCATACTTCTTGTTGAGCGACATCGACAGGAATATGATGGCAAAGGTGCAGGCGAGATTCACGACATACGAGATCAACGCGTCCGAGATAAGGTTGTTTCCTATCGAAAAGAACACCCCGTTGCCGGTGTCGGTGGTGGTAAACCGACCCGTACCCATGGCCAGAAGCGAACAAACGACAAAAATCGCTCCGCACAGCCACACACACTTGCGGCTGTTCAGAAATTCGTTGATTCTCTCTTCGTTCATGGGCTGTGATGTCAAGAAATTGACGCTTTATTCCAAGTCAAAGCCTATGTCGCGGCGGTAGTACATCTTGTCGAAGTTGATGTGCTTGATGCTCTCAAACGAGCGCGCCAGCGCTTCGTCCTTGGTGTCGCCGTAACTGGTCACTGCCAGCACACGGCCGCCACCGGTGAGCAGTTCGCCATTCTCACCGCGCTTGGTGCCTGCGTGGAACACGATGCTGTCCTGCACCCGGTCAAGACCGGTGATAACCTTGTTTTTCTCGTAACTCTGCGGATAACCGCCCGACACGAGCATCACCGTCACGGCATAGCGCGGGTCAATCTCAACCGGTATGTGCTCAAACGCGCTGTTGCCAATCGCCCGCAGCAGCGGCACCAGGTCGCTCTCGATGCGTGGCATCACCACCTCGGTTTCGGGGTCGCCCATGCGGCAGTTGTATTCAATCACATAGGGGTCACCATCCACATTCATCAACCCGAAGAAGATGAAACCGATGTAAACAATTCCTTCACGTTGCAGTCCACGGATGGTGGGCTCAATGATGCGTGTGCGCACCTTTTCCATGAATGCCTCGTCGGCAAAGCTCACGGGCGACACGGCGCCCATACCACCGGTGTTGAGCCCGCAGTCGTTTTCGCCTATGCGCTTGTAGTCTTTGGCAACAGGCAGCAGTCTATAGGTTTTGCCATCGGCGATGACAAACACCGAGCACTCAATGCCTTTCAGGAACTGCTCAATGACTACCGTGGCCGAGGCGTTGCCGAATTTTCCTTCGAGCATCGAGCGGAGTTCGGCCTTGGCCTCGTCGAGGTCGTTGATGATGAGCACACCCTTGCCGGCAGCCAGTCCGTCGGCCTTGAGCACATAGGGTGCCTGCTGCTGTTCCAGAAAGCGCAGACCCTCGTCAAGATTCTGTGCCGTCACGCTCAGGTAAGCCGCAGTGGGAATGCCATTTTTCTGCATAAACAGCTTGGCAAAGTCCTTGCTGCCTTCGAGTTGGGCACCGGCCTTGGTGGGGCCTATCACTTTCAGCCCTTGTAGATGCTTATGCATATAGTCGGTGATGCCTGCAACCAGCGGGTCTTCGCTACCCACAATGAGCATATCCACCCTGTTTTCAGTGCAGAACTGAGCCACTTGCTCAAAGTCCATGGGGTTCAGCGCCACATTGGTGCCATACTGAGCCGTGCCGGCGTTGCCGGGGGCAATGAATAGCCGGTTGTGTTCAGGACTCTGCGCCAGTTTCCAAGCCAGGGCGCACTCACGGCCGCCCGAGCCCAGCAGCAGTATGTTAATCTTATCTTCTGCCATAGTTTTCCTTGCTTCTGTTAATCGTATTGTCTTGATTGTGTAGAATCGGTTATTTCTCGCCGGTGGGTTCGGGAGTGTTGCCGCCACCGTTCTCGTCCAGACCCTTGCGGCGCCAACCGTTGCGACGTCCCTTGACAATGGGGCGCTCGCTATCCTTGCCCAGCGTGGGTTCGCGGAACTTAATCACCTGGCGGGCAAAGTCGGGGCTGTGGAAAAAGTCCTCGCGCTCCTTGAGGTCGCCCGGACGCGAGTTGTCGCCCTCCTGGCGGTCGCGGCGCTCATGCATGCGGTCTTTGCCGAAACGCCTCTCGTCATGACGGCGATCGCGGTCATCGCCTTTCTTGAACGGCGGACGACGGTCGCCTTCGCCCTTGCCGAACGACGAGTAACGCGGACGGCGAGGCTCATCGCTGCGGCGGAAGGTCTCATTCTTGATGTGCCCGCCGGCGCGGCGCATTTCGTTATACGAGCCCTTGAACATCACATACTCTTTCAGGGCGCACTCAATGTCGCCATTATAGAGCGGATAGGAAATGGAGGGTCGCAACCCTATGTGGTCGGTAATGTCGTTATTGGGAGCGATAATCCAAGCGTGATAGCCGGTGAAGAGGCGTTTGAGTTTCTCGCCCAGGGTCCGATACAAGTCAGCGATGTTTTCAGGATGAAGTCGCTCACCGTAGGGCGGGTTCGTAATCAGGATGCCATTCTCAGGTGCTTGGTCCAGGTCTTGAATGTCCTTGCGCTCCACCTCTATCATCTTGGTGAGTCCCGCGCGCTTAATGTTGGCGCGTGAAATGGCTATCGCCTTGCCCTCAATGTCGTAGCCGTAGATCTTGTGCTTGAATTCGCGTTCGCCGCTGTCGTCATTATAGATTTCTTCAAACAGCTGACGGTCATAGTCGGGCCACTGCTGGAAAGCGTAGTCGTTGCGATATACGCCCGGGTTGATATTGGCCGCAATCAGCGCCGCCTCAATCAGGAAGGTGCCCGAACCGCACATGGGGTCAATCAAGTCGCTCTCACCACGCCATCCGCTCAGCAGAATGATGCCGGCAGCCAGCACCTCGTTGATGGGCGCGTCGGTCTGCGCCTCGCGCCAGCCTCGCTTGTAGAGAGGCGCACCGCTGGAGTCGAGCGAGATGGTCACCTCGTCTTGCGAAATGTGCACATCGAGCTTGATGTCGGGAGAATTGAGGCGAATCGATGGCCTGCGGTTGTATTTTTCACGAAAGTAGTCGGCTATGGCATCCTTCACGCGATAGGTCACAAAGCGTGAATGGCGAAATGTTTCGCTATATACCGTTGAATCAATTGAGAACGTCTTGTCGGGGTGTAGCACCGAGTCCCAATCAAATTGCTTCACTTGCTCATAAAGGTCGTCGGCATCCACCGAACGGAACTTGTAGATGGGTTTGAGTACGCGCAGGGCCGTGCGCAGACAGAAATTGGCCCGATAGAGCATCTCAAGGTTGCCGCTGAAGGCTACCATACGTCGTCCTTGTGTCACATTCTGCGCGCCCAGCGCGGTCAGTTCGTCGGCAAGTACGCCTTCCAGTCCTTGAAAGGTCTTCGCCACCATTTCAAAATTTTCGCTCATCGCTTTCTTGTTTTAGTGTTTTTTTAGGCTTCAACAGTTAAATCCAAATCGGATTTCGTTAAAAGAACGCTAATTCTCTGCAAATTTAGATAAATTTCGGGAATAATAAGCCAGTCAAGAGAAAGAAATCACTTAGCCATTGAGCAAATAACTACAAAATCACCCGACTTCACTGTTACTGAAAAGGAACTGCCGCGCTTTGAGGGCGCGGCAGTTCGCTTGTATGAGATTTCATCTGTGAGCAGCAGACCTTAAAGAATGTAACAAAAGAAAAACGTCTGCCGGTCAGTCAATGAAATTGTTGACGCTATTATTCGTCTGTTTAATTCAAAATCATGTTAATCAGTGCTGTCACATCATTCACATTGATTCCCTCATCGCCATTCACATTTGCGTTAGCCTCTACAAACGGAGTGGGATTCTTGCCCAGGATGTAGTTGATGAGCACGGTCACGTCGTTCACATTCACATCGCCATCGCCGTTCACATCGCCCAACTTCACATCGGGAGTTGCAGCCACCTTCACATAGAGCTGAGGATACTTCTGAGTGCCCTTGTAGAAACAGAAGCGCGGGCTGTTTGCATTGTATTGCAGGTAGCGATCTTCGGTGACATTATACTTGATCAGAGCATTGCCAACGCTATCGAGTGCTACGGTCACATCACCCAGGGTAGTGCCTGTTGCTGCAGTGTTGCCACTGGTCCAGTAAATATACTGGTCATCATCAATCTTGATGTTATAGAAGCCTTCGGTTTCTGAAGTTTCCAGGGTGAACGGAGTCACGGTGGTGGTGCTCATCAGGGTGATAACACCATCTTCAAGGGTGAATTCTGATGAACCAGCCTCTACCGAAACGCGCACATTGTTACTACCATAGGTAGCGGCGGCTCCCATAGCGACTGTTACGGTTTCATCGCTGTAGGCCAGCACATACTCCTTGTCGGCGGCA
This sequence comes from uncultured Bacteroidales bacterium, assembly GCA_946412245.1. Classification (GTDB taxonomy): domain Bacteria; phylum Bacteroidota; class Bacteroidia; order Bacteroidales; family Muribaculaceae; genus Sodaliphilus. The sequence goes on along the minus strand of CAMKGM010000020.1, from coordinate 7,406 downwards.
ATCTGGTCGGCGCTGGTCACCAGCTCATACTGATCGCCAAGTTCGGGTTTGGCAACAAATGTGAGCGTCTTGGTCACAACTTCGCTGTTGCCCAGGACATCACCCTCGTTGTAGCCATAAGCAAATGCACGCACGTTAACCACTCCAGGCTCGTTCAGCGTCACGGTAATGCTGTCGCCATTAGAGACAGGTACACAATAATTCTCGGGGAAGGTCTCGGCATCGGTAATATCATAACCAATGTTCACATCGGTTTCTTCGCTGGTGAATTTCACAGTCACCTCGTCGCCCACAAAGTAGGTTTCCTGGTCGGGGTTAACAGTGATGGTGGGAGCTGCATGGGCTGTTGTAGCCATCTGCACATACTCGGTGGGCAGGAACTGCAAGCCATTGTGCCAGCCCATGATGCCATACACATCATAGGTATTGCCGCTGGTGCTTTCGGGAACATCGGCAAAGGTGTTGTAGGTGTTCACAACGGTTGTGCCGTCGGCAAGTGTAATGGTGTTACCATTCACAGTTACGCCACGCACCACGCCATAGATGCCGAAGTTCGACAGTTCAGCAAATGTGGCAGCTGCAAAGTCGGCTGCTACAAATTCCTTGGCAGTGACAGTCTGGCTATCGACAGCGTCTTCCATGTTCTGGGGGGTGGCAGCCTGAGCTGCTCCACTATATTCGCCCTTGGTGGCAGTGAAGCCAGCGGGGATAACATCACCCAAGGAATAACTGGGAGTAATGGTTCCAAAGATGAGCATGCCGCCGGTCTCGTCCTGAGCATACAGGTAGTTGCCCTTTTGTGCGGTGGCAACAAGGTTTTGACCAGTGAATACGAAAGTTGTGCCTTGGTCTAATGCGTTGAATTGAGCTACAGTAGCAATTTCAGGATCGGGAACAACGCCTTCGGTAATAGCCAGATTCTTGATTTCCCAACGACCAGGTTTGGCATTTGCTACATACTTGAAACCAAGCTGGAACACCTTACCGGCGTATGCGCTCAAGTCAATATCACCCACACTGACAAATGTGTTGTTACCCATTTCTTTATGAATGTCAGCAGGGAGATTTACCTGTGTCCAGGCACCATCAGCTCCTTCACGCACCCAAAGGGTTGCCTCTAAAACAGCAGCAGAATCATTTTTGAAGTAGCGCAGGTTCTCGTCAAAAGTGAGGTTGACGGCGCTCACTGTAGTGCCATCAATCAGTGGGCTGATGAACCAGCTCTCGACATTGTCAGTACAGTTATTGCCATTGGCGGTCATGCCGTAACTGCTGGTTTTCCACACTGCGGTAAGGCCACCCAGGCTCACATCCTCGATGGTGAACTGGCCCTGGCTCGATACTAATGTCTCAGTGTAGGGAATCGTTTGATAAGTCGGTGTAGGAGGCTCGCTACCGCCTTCAGCTGTAATAACAACCGACGTGAAGTCCAATTGGCCAGCCTTTGAACTGCCATCACTTCCATAATCAGCATTATCGCCTACGGTGAAAGTTACTTCATTCGCATCACCGGTCCAAGTAACAGTAACATCACCTGAAGCTTGTGTGGCAATGGTGCCAACACTTGCGGTAATGGGAGCTAAACGCTTTAGACCTTGAGTTGAAAGGTTAAACACGATTTTAGTCATGTTGTCACCTGTTGTAGCAATGGTCAAAGTGCCTTTTGCATACAAACGGAAATCACCTCCATTCGAGTTGTAGGTGGGTTCTGTTGAACCATTGTTCTTGGCAAAAGTTAATGTATAGGGGTCCTGAGTGAATACGCCATTGGTCAAAGGACCTGCGTTAATTGTCACATCAGCCGCCCATGCACTAACGAAAGCCATGGCCAACAATAAAAATGAGAAAATTTTCTTCATAATGTGTTGTTGTTTTTAAGAGTTAATAAATCAAGTTTTTTAATGAATATTTTTTGCAAAAATAATCAAAAAAAATATATATGCAAAATCAAATCAGCAGAAACCGCATTTTTGATGGTAAATATTTGACGTTGAAAGCAATATTACCACCACTCAACAGTAGCAATACACCCACATTTTTGCTAAAAAAACACATCTCAAGCCATCAACTGAGCGACTTTTAAGGTGGGTTCTGTAAATTGCCCGAGCCGAATTGGGCTTGATTGCTGAGCAGGTTTTGAGTCAAGCTGCACGAAGCAGTAGCGAGCTACGAATCAAGCAGTTGAGGCAAAAATGCCGGCAAGCAACCCAAGACGGCCAAAACCATTAATAATTTTTTTGCAATTTATAGAACCCTCCTTAATCAGAATTGACTAACTTTGTCACTTGAAATCTCAAAAAGGCAAAAAAGATGAACACGTTCAAGAAAATAGCAACACTGTGCGCAATAGCCCTGGCCACCGTCGCCATCCATGCGCAAAGCAACCAATCGGCAAGCGAGCCCAGCGACTTCAGCTACGGCATCTACGGCGGAGCGGGAGCCGCTTTCCCCACCGCCGGCGTGGCCGACAACTTCAAGGGGAGCGCCCTGTTCCAGATAGGTCTCACAGGGGCCTATCAAAACCTGCGTCTCAAGACCGATGTAGCCTTTGGGCAACCTTCGTTCAAGAACCGCAACATCTTCGCTCGCTACGACGATGCGGGCCACCCCACACAAGACAACTCCAATGCCGACGCCTCGCTGCTGCTCTGGACCGTGCAGGCAGGCTACCGCGTTTATCACGGCCATCGCCTTTCTGTCACCCCCAATGTCGGCTTTGTTATGTCGAGATATGGCTGGGATGTAAACAACCTGGAGTGGAGCAAGGACAAAGACGGCGAAGACCAATTTCAAGTGACGAGCAGCGAGAAAGTGAATTGCAAGAACTGGAACTGGATGGTGTCTATTGACTTCGACATCAGGCTGCACACCACCATCACCGACAAACCGTTCCTGGGCAACGGCAGCAAGCGCTTCACTTCGTCAATCCGCGTCACCCCCTTCGTGGCGGGTGTGAAACACAGCAAGACCGTGCCGTCTGCCCGCGGATGTCTGATGGGAGCCACGGTGAGTTATCTGGGCCTACTCCAGTCGCTCGGCTTCTGATATACCTTTTTTAAACTCTATTAATACTCATTTTTACCGCTATTTCAAAACTTTATCCTACATTTGCCACACCATTCAGGCAATGAAGCATTGGATTACGGTCATATTGCTCGCACTGGCCTGCCTGACGGCTATGAGCCAGGAAGTGTTCGAGAGACGTGAACTCACGCCCATCAGAGACGTGTATCATGGCATGTATCACGACATTGACCCTCTCACCGGCGACACCACCATGTGGATTGTGATGAACCCGGTCATCGTCTACCCTAACGAGCGATTCCGCAACAAGAAAGATGAGGAGTTCTACTGGAAAACCGTGCGCGACGTGAAGAAGACCCTGCCCTACGCAAAACTCATCAACCGCACCCTGCAGGAAACCTACGAATACCTGCAAACCTTCGACACCAAGAAGGAGAAAGACGACTATCTCAAGAAATTTGAGAAACAGCTCTATGCCCAATATAAACCCGTGATGAAAAAACTCACCAAAAATCAGGGCAAAATGATGATTAAACTCATCAACCGCGAGACCAACCAGAATTCTTACAGCATCGTCAAGGCCTTCATGGGCACCTTCCGCGCCGGGTTCTGGCAAGCCTTCGGACGCTTCTTCGGTGTGAACCTCAAAGCCGAGTATCGGCCCCAAAAGGACAAGAAAGATGCCCTCATCGAGCGCATCTGCGTCCGCGTCGAGCAAGGCCTCCTCTAATCCCCCCTCTGACTACTGACAACTGACAACTCACAACTGATAACTGATAACTGAAAACTGACATCTGACATCTGATAACTGACATCTGACATCTGATATTGTGTGATTGACATGGCGCTGCAACGGGCGCTATGCCTATTTTTGCGGCAAAAAACCTCAAAAACACACAATCATGGAAAACACCAACCAATTCTTCAACCTTTCGTCGACCGAGATGCTCAACCTGTGGAAAACCATCCTGCGCCTCGAACCCGTACGCCGCGACTGCACTGTGGAACGCGACGACGGCATCGACATTGACGCCCTACTCCAGCTGCACATCCGCCAGTGGTACGCCCACCTGCTCAACACAGCCCCTGTGGAGTGGCTACCTGTCGAAGATGTGAAAGCCGATGTCACCCTCACCCTTGAGTCTGGCGGCAAGGTATCTGCCACCGTGCCTACCCTATGTGTGCGCCCCGTCGAGTGGCAACTCACCGCCTGGCAGCGACCCGTCACCCGATTTCTCGCCCCCGGCAGTCACGAGGCGCAGGTCGCACTCGACCCCTACACCGGTGCAGGCCCCTGCTTGCCCGCCGCTATCGACTACGGCAACCGCCTGTTGCTCCTCTCCGTCCCCACCGCCACCCAGCCCGCCCTCGCCACTGCCACCCAGCCTGTCCTCGCCACCGCCACCCAGCCTGCCCTCGCCACCGCTCGTTGCGTCGTGCGCCCCTCCGACGGCACCTTCTCCTTCCACCCCGACGCCCTCGCCACCATTCCCCAGTGGGAACAATCCCACCCCACCCTCCTTTAATACATTTATGAATCATTCCGAAGAACGCCATTTGCCTCGCACTTGGCGTTTTTCTGTTGAGCCTAAGCGGTTATTCAACAAAAATGAATCTTTCTCCAAACCTATAATTTTTTTCTTTCAAAAAATTGGAGATTTATGAGAGACACACTATCTTTGCAAGTCTAATAATCTCCGTTTGGTGTAGAATTCGCCCCACATAAAACCTCCGTTTGGTGTAGAATCCACCCAAACAAAAACCTCCGTTTGGTGTATTTGTCAATATGAAACGCAAGATTTACAATGAGTTAAAGAGATGGAAGGATCAATGGGGTGGCAAAACGGCCATTTTGATTGATGGAGCTCGTCGTGTGGGCAAGAGTTATATCGCTGAGGAATTTGCTCGAAATGAGTATAAATCCTACTTGGTAATTGACTTCAACAATGCGAGTCAACAAATTAAACAACTTTTTGAAGAACAACTGGCTAATCTTGATATTTTCTTCCGTCAATTAAGTCTGCTGACTGGTGTCAAGTTCTACGAGCGGCAAACAGTCATCATTTTTGATGAAGTGCAACAGTTTCCACGTGCTCGTGCCGCCATTAAATATCTTGTGGCCGATGGCCGTTATGACTATATTGAGACGGGGTCACTAGTGAGTATAAATCGTAATGTCAAGGATATTGTGATTCCATCTGAAGAGGAGCGAATCGACATGTATCCCATGGACTTTGAAGAGTTTCTTTGGGCCATGGGCAATGATGTGCTTATGCCCTATGTTCAAGAACAGTTTAGTGCCTTAAGACCCATGGGGCAAGCCATTCATCGCAAAGCCATGGAACTGTTTCGACAGTACATGATTGTTGGCGGCATGCCACAAGTTGTACTGGAATATGCAACAAGTAACGACTTTGATAAAGTTGATCATGTGAAGCGCAACATATTGAATCTCTATCGCAGTGATATCAGCAAATACGCACATGGTGAGGAACAGAAAGTAACGCACATTTTTGATTTAATCCCATCCATGTTGCAACGGCACGAGAAACGGTTTCGAATAGGCAATGTCAAATATGGGGCTCGTACACGCGATTATGAGAAATCCTTTTTTTGGCTTGAAGAGTCGCGCGTAGTCAATATTTGCTACGCCACTACAGCCCCCAATATCGGCCTGGGGCTAAACAGAGAGCAATATAAGTTTAAATTATATATGGCCGACACGGGACTGCTTATTTCACAGGCTTTTGGTGAACGAGCCGAACGGGAAGACCTGTATCGCAAACTGATGTTCGATAAACTCGAAGTGAATAAAGGAATGTTGGTCGAGAACATTGTTGCTCAGATGCTCAAGGCTTCGGGCAAAGAATTGTTCTACTACTCATCTTATAGCGATAATGCTGATGATAAAATGGAAATTGATTTTCTCATCAGGAAACAGCAAGTGACAAGCCGACATAACATTTCGCCAATCGAAGTGAAGAGTTCTAATCGCTACACACTTTCATCTTTGCGCAAATGCATCAAGAAATTCTCGGCCCATATCGCTACACCTTATGTTCTGCACAGTGGCGATCTAAAAGTCGAAAATGGTGTTGTTTTCTTGCCACTTTACATGACACCCCTACTTTAGGCCTACGAATCTGACAATGGCGTTTTTCTGTTGGCCCTGAGCGGTTATTCAACAAAAAGTAGTAACTTTGCAAAAAATATAAATAAATACTACTTATTATGGAGAAGAATTTCAAACGCACACTCGTGACGACCGCACTGCCTTATGCCAACGGTCCTGTGCACATCGGTCACCTGGCAGGCGTCTATGTTCCTGCCGACATCTACACCCGTTATCTGCGTCTCAAAGGCGAAGATGTGATCATGGTGGGCGGTAGCGACGAGCACGGTGTGCCCATCACCATCAAGGCTCAAAAAGAGGGGGTTACCCCGCAAGATATAGTGGACCGCTACCACAAGATCATCAAGGATTCGATGGCGGGCCTGGGCATCTCGTTCGATATCTATAGCCGCACCACCAGCGACATGCACCGTGTCACTGCAAGCGACTTTTTCAAGAAACTCTACGACAAAGGCGAGTTCATCGAGAAGACCACGCAACACCTCTACGACGAGGAGGCCAACCAGTTCCTCGCCGACCGCTATGTGACCGGCACCTGCCCCCACTGCGGCAACGAGCATGCCTATGGCGACCAGTGCGAGGCATGCGGCACCAGCCTTAATGCCACCGACCTGATTAATCCCCGTAGCGCCATCACCGGCAATGTGCCTGTGATGAAAGACACCAAGCACTGGTACATGCCCCTTGACAAGTGGGAGCCTGCCCTGCGCAAGTGGATTCTTGAGGACCACAAGGAGTGGAAAACCAATGTATATGGCCAGTGCAAGTCGTGGCTCGACGAGCACCTGCAGCCCCGCGCCGTGACCCGCGACCTCAACTGGGGCATACCCGTGCCCATCGAGGGTGCCGAGGGCAAAGTGCTCTATGTGTGGTTCGATGCCCCAATAGGCTACATCAGCAACACCAAGGAACTGCTGCCCAATGACTGGGAGAAATACTGGAAAGACAAGGATACCCGCATCATCCACTTCATTGGCAAGGACAACATCGTGTTCCACTGCCTCATCTTCCCCGCCATGCTCATGGCCGAGGGTTCTTACCAGTTGCCCGACAATGTGCCTGCCAACGAGTTCCTCAACCTCGAGGGCGACAAGATTTCGACCAGCCGCAACTGGGCCATCTGGCTGCACGAGTACCTCGCCGACTTCCCCGGCAAGCAGGATGTGCTTCGCTATGTGCTCACCGCCAACGCGCCCGAAACCAAGGACAACGACTTCACCTGGCGCGACTTCCAGGCTCGCAACAACAA
>CAMKGM010000019.1 GCA_946412245.1 uncultured Bacteroidales bacterium | reverse complement strand
CGTCATTTGCACATGAGAGAGTATTAATCTGTAAACTTTTTTCAGGACGCTACACTTTCCCACGCTTCCCCGCCATCCCACAACCACGCAGTGCTCGCGACCGAACGGAACCATAACATGCTCACGATGATTTTGCAGCAAGAGTCGCCCTTTGGGCGGCGTGCGGTGCCGTCAGGCAAAAGACCTCGACAGAGGTCTACCGTTCACTAACCGAAGCTCGCCAGACCGAGCAGTATAAGTCGGCCTTTAGGCCGGTGTGCGAAAAGCGAGCCTCCGTCAATCCGTATTAATCAGGATAATCCGTAGTTTGAGAAATCCAGTCGTTTGACATTCTGGGAAAGTTTTCGAGCAAAAACATTGATATTGTAAGAATTATTGTATCTTTGTGAATTGTAATACTATACCCGCCATGTTTATGTCAGATAAAAACTACAATCAACAAACGGAACTATTCCGAATAAGCCCCAAACACACCTGCAAAGGTTGGAGGATGTGGCTGACATTTTTCGTTCTTGCCACATGCACATTCATTGGTTTCAGCGCCACGGCGCAGACCTTCACTTTTGTCGACCATAATGTGGAGCGCCGAGCCCTACTCAATGGTGACACCGACGGCGATGGTCACATCTCACGAGCCGAAGCCGACTCGCTCAAGTCGCTGAACCTCACCCAGTATCGCACCGATATGTTTGAGGTACAAACCTACGAAGACCTTGCCTTGTTTCCCAATCTGGAGAAACTATGGCTGGGCGAGAGCAAGCTGGAGACTGTAGATTTGACCAAGAACTGGAATTTGAAGTTTGTCAACATCCAGAGCGACAACCTCAAGACCATTATCCTCGCCGTGGGCTGCACTCCCAAGTTGGCCTACCCCATGCACAGCGGCGAGATACTTGTGAAGCGAGTATTAAACCCCGATGCCCCGGGCGCGATGTTTTTCTCTTATTAAAACCGAGTGACTATGAAACGAATATTGATTATTGCCTTATTGGGAATGCTTGCAGCAACAACACATGCTCAGATTCCAACGCCACCTGACCCTTCCTGTGCCTATTGCGGCGTGAACCTGAAAACGGGCGAAGTTCACAAGAGCACTTGCCCCTATTATGAGGCGCCAAAGGAAGAAGAATCGTCTTCTTCAAGTTCATCACATTTGAAAGACTATACACCAATGCCTGGGATGTCGTCTGTTGAGTACACATTAATTTATGAGGTCGGTGTTAATGGAAAGAAGCCATGCAGCCATTGTCAAAGCCTGATTCACCATCCATGGTGTGAGATTATTAACATGCAAAAATGGGCCAAGGAATACAGGGCTAAGGCCGAAAACGCCTCCAGCGAAGCCGAGCGAAAGAGAGCCTTGTGGGACTATAAACGCATGGTGGATAATTTGAAATTATTTATTAACCTCAATTACACTTTAGAGGATTCCAAACCTCTTCCCGAGGTGAAGAGCAGACTGAATATAAGCAGAGAAGAATATGGAATGCTTTACAGAGTGGGAGTGAGAGGTTTTAATATAATGTGTCCTGTTTGCGGTAGCATGGTTCATGAGAGTTGGTGCCCTTATGCCATGTTACAGTTGATGGCGGTTGAGGCGAAGGACAAAGCAAAAGCAACGACCACACGAGAAGAACGCGAAAAGGCGATAATCGATTTTCATGTTTGCGAAGATAACTTACTTGCTTCTTATGAACAGAATTTGAAAAAGAAACAAGAAGAAGACGCTCAAAAAGCAAGAGAGCAAGCGCAGCTAAACACTTCTCCTGCCCCTGCCAGCTATCAGCACCTCTCGAGTGTTGATATCAAGAATGGCTATGACAAGAAACTCGGTTACGGCAATTGGGGCACTGCCTATGGCAAGACTTTTCCTAACGGCGAGGAACAATGGGTGCTCTATGATTCCGACGGACAAGAAGTGGGACAATTCTCAAAGGTTGAACCAGCCTCGGTGCCCAGCGGACTGGATGTTTTCCTGGTAAGAGACTTCAATGGCAAGTGGGGCGTGTACAATGCCGGCGGTTACGCCATCGTTAAGCCAGAATATGAGAGCGTGAAAGTAGTTATCGCTCAACAAGGGAACGAAACGCATGAGTTCTATGATGTGACACTGCGCGACGATCGTGGCGTGTTGCGTCATGGCATCATCAATGGTGCAATCGCCAGCGGCGAAAATCAGACTATCCCCTGTTCGTGCGACCGCATTGAACTGATCGACCGCAGTCCGTCGAATCGCGGTGTCCTGGCAAAACTCACGATTGACGGAAACATGGGAATCATGGACGCCGACAGTGGCGAAGTGCTCATACAACCTGGCTATTCTTATGTCAACACCTACTTCACACCTAAGGGTATGTATTTCATTTTGGGTGATGGCACACAATTTGGTGCCTTTTATGCCGAGACGATGGAGGAGGTTGTATCGCCTACCGATGGCAATACTTTAGACCAAGTACGCAATATCATAGACCAAAGAGACCAATGATGAAAGCCTTGATAACAGTTGTTCTGACCTTGCTTGCCCTGCAAGTATTTGCAACTCCCACACCCGAGGAGATGTATGGCTCCTATGACAAGGACGGGAAATACCGCGCCATGCAGGAGCAAGTGGACCAAATAAACCAGCAATCGGCAAAAGCCCAAAAAGAGAAATCGGACAAGCAGTCGATGGTCATGTGGATTGCTATCGTCATTGGTCTCATTCCGCTGGGTTTCATCGGCAAGCAAGTCATTCAAGAGAAAACATGGAAAAGTAACCCCAAAAGAACAATTCAGGCAATCGCCATGGGGCTTGCTGGCGGTGCTTTGCTTTTTGCCATCGATTACGGAATCTTCATGCTGAAAATCGAGTATGGGACCAGATTCAACACTATTTTGGTGGCAGCTTTAGTTCTTTTCCTGATCATTGGCTCAATCTATGTGCTTAAGAAAAAGAAAAAAGAGTAATCCACCCTTAAACTCTAAACCTTAAAACCTCTAGAAAGGCTTGCGGTATTTGTCGGGGTCGGAGTCGTCAAGGATACTCAGATAGCTGGCGTAGCGCGACTCGCTGATGAGATGCTGCTCTACGGCCTCGCGCACGGCGCAGCCCGGCTCGTGGGTATGGGTGCAGTTACCAAAACGGCAGTCGGCACTCACCTTGAAAATCTCGGGGAAATAGTGCGCCACCTCGGCACGCTCAAAGTCGATGGTGCCAAAGCCCTTCACCCCCGGCGTGTCAATGATGGCTCCGCCACCGGGCAGGTCGAGCATCTCGCTGAAAGTTGTGGTGTGCATGCCTGTGTGGTGCGAGGCCGACACATCGCCCACTCGCAGCCCGGCATCAGGCACCAGCGCATTGATGATCGACGACTTCCCCACCCCCGAATTGCCCGAGAAAAGGGTCACTTTCCCGGCTAACTCGCTACGCAGTTCGTCCATGCCCTCGCCCGTCATCGCCGAGACCGGATGCACGTTGTAGCCAATGGAGCGGTAAAGGTAGGCCACCGCTTCAAGCAAGGCACGATCATCGGTCTCAGTGAGTAGATCAATCTTGTTAATAGCAAGGATGGCAGGCACACGATAAGCCTCGGCAGTTGCCAAAAAGCGGTCAATAAACGTGGTGTTGGTCTCAGGATTGACGAGCGTGACCACCAGCACCGTTTGGCTCAGGTTTGCAGCTAATATCTGAAATTCCTTCGAGAGGTTACTTGCCCGACGAATGATGTAGTTCTGCCGTGGCTCGATGCTCCTGATCATGGCGGTACCGTCAGTCTTGAGCTCAAAGTCTACCAAGTCACCCACCGCCACGGGATTAGTGCAACGGAACCCTTTGAGTCTCAGGTTTCCCTTGATCTTGCACGAAACCATCTCGCCCGCGTCGTTGCGTACGAGATACCAGCTGCCTGTGTTTTTAATCACTAATCCTTTCATGATAGTGATGCAAAGTTATAGTTTTTTATTTGAATTGTAAAACCGTATTACCTTTTTCAAGAGGAAATACCCCAAATATTCCAAAAAAATATGTTTTAAAACATAAATATTCAACATAAATTTGGCAAATTGCCAAAAATACACTAATTTTGCAACGATTTTTAATCAAATATTGTTTTACTAAATGTTTTCATTATGAATGTAGAAATTATTGGACTTTGGGCTGGGAGCGTATGGAACGCACTGAACGACGCCAATGGAAATCTGGGCGTTAAGGGCCTGAAAAAAGCTACGAAACTGAAAGAAAAGGAAATTTATGCAGCCCTGGGTTGGCTCGCCCGCGAAGGTAAGGTCAACATTGAGGACGCTGAGACCGACGTCAATGTGACGCTCATCTAAGCCAGAATTCAGTACTCAAACGCTAAAAAAGGTGTGCTATCAATCACGATAACACACCTTTCATTTTCACCATATATACATTTATCGCATTTTGGTCATGTTTAGGCAGGTCCGGAGCCTGCCATTCTATCGCTCTACTTACGCTGACAACTGTCAAATACCAGTTGCCCTATTGAGTTCGATTCAATTACAGTTTACCGCCCAAGTGCTGATAGAGTTGCAACGTGCGGTAGAAGTCTTGAATCTGTTCTTTGGTCAAGTCAATGTTGTGATTAATGCCGGTGGAGCTGATGAACGTCACCGATGCCCAAGAGGCATGCGAGAGCGCGTAAATCAAATCCTTATCCTGCGAGTTCAGTGCGTTGTCAAAGGTTTCCCAATACATACGCGAGCCATTCTTGCCGGTTTGGATTGCCGTGGGACGGAAGATATAGTCGAAGCCGTTGACAATAAACTTCACGTGGTCCATCATGAGTGGGTCGTCGGCATAGTACTGTGCGCGAAGTCGCAGAGCCGTGGGCGCAGAACCATTGTCGTCAAAGTAGAAGTAAACCTGGTTGTCGCTGTGACCCATGGTCACGTCCTTCGGGATGAGGCATTCCTGTCCAAGCTCACTGCGGAGCGACTTGAAGTAAGGTTTAAGCTCATCGGCGGTAGAAGTTAGAGGTTCGTCTTGCCACTTGAGCGGCTTGGGTTTGTAAAGCTCGGCGTAGTCCACAATCGTGTAGTCAATATTAAGCAGACTGTCGAGTGCGGCCATATCTACCGACTCTTGTGCATGCTGTTGTTGTGCAGCTTGTTCTTCAAGCAGCTCGTGATACATCACATAGTACTCACACTGCTCACCGCTCTTGCACGGTTTCACTTTCTTCTTTTTCTTGTCGGCCTTCTTTTGCTGTTCAGCCGCCACCCTATCAGGATAGAGTTTCCTGACCGGCATCTTGAGAGAGGGATCAAGATTGTCGTCATCATTGGGCATAGCATAGCCATTGAAACCAACAAGGGATATCGCGAAAGCCGATATCAACAAAATTGACGAAAACTTTTTCATATCTGTTGTTAATTAGTTTACAATTGCAAATGCAAAGATAACTATAATAATTAGAAATGCAAACTTTTTTCCCTATTTTCAGTGAAAAAAGTCAAAAATTCTTCATTTTTGTAAATTTTGAAGCGATTTTTTGCAAACACAAACAGTATGCCCACCAAAAGCTTTGGGCCGACTATCGCAGTGCCGGTGCTTGAAAATTAGGTTATCAGAAGGCTACTTGCAACTGTGTGAGGATGGAGTTTTCACCGGTCATTCCGGGATGCTTGGTGTAGCTATATCCGGCTTGAACGCGACACTTCTTGAAGAACCAGTATTGGAGTCCTGCTGAGTAGCGGTTGGTGATGCCGTCGTGAGCATTCAGATGGTCGAAAGAGGCCACTACATCAAGGTTCTTGACTGCCACATTGCTCACCTGCGCAGTGACATAGCCTCCGTCGGTCTTACAGTCGGCATCCTTACCCCACATATACTCGGCGCGCACATTCAGTGGTGCAGCCTTGAGTTCAGCACCGGCAGCAAAGCGGTTTCGACGATAGTTGCCGTTGGCTTTGATTCCCGTCACGTTAGGAGCCACATCGGCCACATAGCCATCACCGTCATCGGCAGCCTTAACTGCAACATTGCCCGTGCCCAGCACACACGACCCACTCAGTGAAAGTTGCTGCAAGGGGCGCACGGTGATTCGGCCCACAAAGTCCTTCTGCGAGTTATTGTCTCGGTTATTACGCCCGGCTCCGTTCATAACTGCCAAGTCATAAGAGATGTGGCGGTTTAGCAAGTCACCATAGAGTGTGACACCAATGTCGCGCCCTGCTCCGCCGGGCATCATGAACGGTGAACTGCCGCAAATCATGTAGTTAGTGGCAAGCGACGTGAGTGTAATCATTTCCAGCACGGACGGTGAGATGGGGTTCTCGATGGAAAATGGTGTCTTGAACTGCCCTACTTTCACATTGAGCCAATCGGTGACACGGTAACTCATCCAGAGTTCATGCATCGACATTTTATAGAAGTCGTTCATGGCAAAGGCGTGCCATCGGTCGGTAATTCTCAAGTCAGCCATGAGAATGAACTTATTCACTTTGAATTCGTTGCTTGAGCTTGACCGGTCGTGATACTCCCACCCTACCATTCCATAGCCATGGAAGGTGAAGCGACTCAGCACCTCCTTAATTAGTGGTTTCTTTTGGTCTTGAGCGCTGATAGTTGTCACTGACAGAATAGCAAGTAGCAGGAAAAGGGCAATTTTCTTCATCGTAATTGGATTTAAACTTGTTTTTAGGGTACAAAATTAGCAAAACAGTCGCAAATTTTCGTTATTTTTGCATGATAAAACAAAATGAGAGGCATCAATATGAATCGAGTGAAAATAACCGCCTTGCGACAAACAGTGTATCGCGACCTCATGGAGCAATATGAAAACCCCATAGAGCACGCTTGCGACGTGGTTTTGGGTAACACGTGGGTCTCAGAGAACGGAGAGAGACCCGAGGGACTCTGCCTGTCGGCTTGGGAGTCGATGCGACAGTTTGTCGAAGCGTTGGCTCACGGCGAGGGCAACTTCTTCGACGGATGGATGCGCAACCCCATGAGCGCCATGATTAGCTGCAACGACGGCTTTAGACCTGTCACATTCTATATTGAGGTTATCAAAGATTAGCTTGAATGGAGTTGCTATTGCTTTAGCATAAAACCCAATGACTGATTAGGGTAAAATCAAAGGGAGCTAATCACACTGACCAGCTCCCTTTTTTCGTTATTCAAAACGATGTGGCTGATGTCGCCTTAGCCGCAACGCGAAGTGCCGCAGTTGGTGCAAATGAGGCAACCTTCTTGATAAACGAGCGTTTCCTGTCCGCAGTTAGGGCAAGTCTGTCCGCTGGCCTTAGTTCCGTTGGGCAGATACTTCTTCAGGGCACGTTCCACACCCATCTTCCAAGTGTTGATAGACTGGTTGTCAAGCTCCAGACTGCTAACGAGTTTCAGCACCTGCTCAATGGGCATACCATAGCGTAGCACGCCCGAGATGAGCTTGGCGTAGTTCCAAAATTCAGGATTGAATTTCTCAGACAAGCCTTCAATGGTGGTCTTGAAACCGCGCTTGTTGATGAACTGGAAGTCATATCGTTTCACACCATTCTCGTCGACAGCCTTGATAATCTTACCCTTGGTGACCGATTTGGGGCAGAAGATACCCTCGTCGTCATCGGCAATACCGGTAAAGATTTCGTAGGGACGACTGTCAATGAGACCGATGAAAGCAATCCAGCGCTCCTTGTTGTTTTGGAAACGAACCACATCGGCATCAAGTTCAACGGGGCGCTTGAGAATGTGCTCTTCTTCGGCCATATAGCGACCCTGCTTTTTGCTCTCTTTCTTCTTGTCTTCTTTAGTGAGCGAAACGAGGACACCTGAGCGAGATCCGTCGCGATAGACCGTACAACCTTTGCAGCCTGATTTCCATGCCTCAACATAGAGTTTGTTGACCATTTCCTCGTTGATATCGTTGGGCAGATTAATGGTGACGCTGATTGAGTGGTCTACCCACTTCTGTACCGCGCCTTGCATCTTGACTTTGTTGACCCAATCAATATCGTTAGATGTTGCTTTATAATAAGGAGACTTGGCCACAATCTCATCGAGCTGCTCTTGGGTGTAGTCGCGGCGCACTTCAATACCGTTAGTGTTCATCCAAGTAATAAGTTTGGGATGATAAACGATATACTCTTCAAATGAATCACCAGTCTCGTCAACATAGTCAACATGAGCATCCTTGTCATTGGGATTCACTTTGCGACGACGCTTGTACACGGGCAAGAACACGGGTTCAATACCTGAAGTGGTTTGTGTCATGAGGCTGGTAGTGCCGGTAGGAGCAATGGTAAGGCAAGCGATGTTGCGTCGACCATGTTTCACCATCTCCTTATAGAGCTTGGGGTCAGCCTCTTTGAGACGGTTGATGTAAGGATTCTTCTCCTCACGTTTGGCATCGTAGATCTCAAAGGCGCCACGTTCTTTGGCCATATTGACCGATGAGCCGTAGGCTGCCAAAGCGAGAGCCTTGTGAACGCTCACTGAGAATTCTGTGGCCTCATCGGTTCCGTAACGCAATCCCATGGCTGCAATCATGTCGCCCTCGGCAGTAGTTCCCACGCCGGTGCGGCGGCCTTTCAGCGTCTTGGTGCGAATCTTGTTCCACAAGTTCAATTCGGTTGTCTTCACCTCGCTGGTTTCAGGATCACTCTTGATTTTGTTGAGAATCTTATCGATTTTCTCCATTTCCAGGTCGATGATGTCATCCATCATGCGTTGCGCGCAAGCCACGTGCTGGCTGAATTTCTCAAAGTTGAAATAAGCATCTTTCGTGAACGGTTTCTCAACATAGGAGTAGAGGTTGATTGCAATGAGGCGACAACTGTCGTAGGGACACAGAGGAATCTCGCCACAGGGATTGGTCGATATGGTTTTGAAGCCGAGGTCGGCATAGCAATCGGGCACAGATTCGCGTGTAATCGTGTCCCAAAAGAGCACGCCGGGTTCAGCACTCTTCCAAGCATTGTGAATGATTTTAGCCCAGAGTTTTGATGCGTCAATCTTCTTGGTATAAGTGGGTGTAGGGCTATCAATGGGATACTGCTGGATGTATTCACCACCGTCAGTTGCTGCCTTCATGAAGTCATCGTCGATGCGCACTGACACATTAGCGCCGGTAACCTTTCCTTCAGTCATCTTGGCATCAATAAATGACTCCGAGTCGGGATGTTTAATACTCACGGTGAGCATCAAAGCTCCACGACGGCCATCCTGAGCCACCTCACGGGTTGAGTTTGAATAGCGCTCCATGAAAGGCACAAGACCGGTAGAGGTGAGCGCCGAATTCTTCACGGGAGAGCCTTTGGGTCTGATGTGAGACAAGTCGTGCCCCACGCCACCACGACGCTTCATGAGTTGCACTTGTTCTTCGTCAATCTTGATGATGCCACCGTAAGAGTCCGGTTCCCCATCAAGTCCAATCACAAAACAGTTAGACAAGGAGCCAACCTGGAAGTTATTACCAATTCCGGCCATTGGGCTTCCTTGCGGAACAATGTAGCGGAAGTGACGGATGAGGTCAAAAATTTGCTCCTCGGTCATGGGATTAGGATACTTCTTTTCTATTCTCGCGATTTCACGTGCGATTCGATGGTGCATGTCATCGGGAGTCTGCTCATACAGATTTCCGTAAGAATCTTTCAAAGCATACTTGCTTGCCCAAACGCGTGCAGCCAGTTCATCGCCTTCGAAATACTTAACAGAGGCATCATAGGCCTCATTGTAAGTGTAAGTCTTTGGGCTGTTTTCAGTTTCAAACAATGTCATTTGTCGATTTGGGGTTATTTGGTTTAATAAATAATTTTCCAATGCAAAATTAAGAAAAAAGTTTTTAGACAAAAAATGTTTTAAAGAAAAAATTTAAAGTTTTCCAAAAAATTTTTTAATATAATGATTTTCAATGTCTTAACTTTTTCAAAACTTCAAAAAGTTTTCCAAAAAGAAATTTAGCAAGCATTCTACCACTTGAAAAATAGGGAACATTGGCAAACATTGTAATTTAAAATCTGTCTAAATTAAAAATTTGTTGATTATATAATAAATGTGTAACTTTGCAAATAAAAAACTTTTTACTATGATGAAATACTTTTCAACACGCACAACAGTTAGGAGTTACACCTCTAAAAGCATAGACCCTGATTTACTTAATTCCATGCTCGAAGCGGCAGCTCACGCTCCCACTACGGGCGGGATGCAACTTTACAGTGTTATAGTTACTGAAGACGATGAGATGAAGCAGCGCCTGATGCCGTGTCACTTTAATCAGCCCATGGTGGCGAGCGCACCCGTGGTGCTCACATTCTGTGCCGATTTTAACCGATTTGTGAAGTGGTGTGAACTGCGTGATGCAAAGCCCGGATTTGACAACTTGCAGTCACTCATGAGTGCCGTGCTTGATGTAACTATCTTTGCACAACAGTTTAACACTATAGCCGAGATGCAAGGTTTGGGTTGCTGCTACATAGGCACAACCACATACAACCCTCAAGAGATAGCGCAAGTGCTTCATTTGCCGCCACTGGTTATGCCGGTAATCACGCTTACGGTAGGTTATCCCGACCCGCAGAACCCGCCTACACCAACTGAACGACTACCGCTACAAGCCATCGTGCATCATGAGACTTACAAGGATTACACGCACCAAGACATTGAAAACCACTATATTCCAAAAGAGGAATTGGAAGTCAATAAAGGATTTGTAGAGGAGAATCACAAGCAGACGCTGGCTCAGGTATTTACCGACGTACGCTACCCCAAAGCGGTGAATGAAGAATTCTCGAAACGGCTCGTAGACTTCATTGTGCAATCGGGTTACAAGCTGCCCGAATGACGTGACAGTTTTTTTCATGCGCTTGTCTTGCTAAAATCTCAAAATTATTCGCTAAATTTGTTGTTCTATTAGAAACATAATTTCACATTTTCTCAAAATTGGAAGAATATCTCAACGAACTCAATGAGCAGCAACAAGTTGCTGTAACTTACTGTGATGGTCCCTCACTGGTAATAGCAGGAGCCGGATCGGGCAAAACCCGTGTGCTAACCTATAAGATTGTGCATCTGCTCAACCAGGGTCTCAAACCGTATAGAATTTTGGCTCTCACCTTCACCAACAAGGCCGCACGAGAGATGCGTGAGCGCATTGAGGGCCTTGTAGGCCATGACATTGCAAGCCAATTGTGGATGGGTACATTCCATTCAATCTTTGCAAGAATATTGCGCATCAATGCCGACCGCATTGGATATCGTCACGATTACACAATCTATGACCAAGCTGACTCCAAGTCTCTGATTAAGCTCATTGTTCGCGACATGAATCTGGATGACAAAGTGTATAAACCCGCGTCATTGCAGGCTCATATATCAAATCTCAAGAACGCACTGATCTCGCCCGACGACTACAGAATGAACCGCCAGCTCATAGAGGCCGACAACCGCGCTAATCGTCCGCTCACTGCCAACATTTATTCCACTTACTGGCAGCGTTGCCGAGTGGCGGGAGCGATGGACTTTGATGACTTATTGTTTAACATGAACATTCTGTTACGAGACTGCCCCGATGTCAAAGAGAAATATCAAGATTTTTTTCAGTATATTCTTGTTGACGAGTATCAAGACACTAACTTCGCACAACACATGATTGTTTTGCAGCTCTCGCAGAAACACAACCGGCTGTGTGTGGTGGGCGATGATGCACAAAGCATCTACTCGTTTCGTGGAGCGAATATTAACAATATTCTTAACCTTCAGAAGAGTTTCAGTGGACTGAAGACTTTCAAACTGGAGCGCAACTACAGGTCAACTCAGAATATCATCAACGCCGCCAATTCGCTGATTGAGAAGAACCAAAAACAGATACCTAAGCACATCTTCTCAGAGAATGCGGTGGGCAGTAAAATAAAGGTAATAGAGTGCTATAGCGATTATGAGGAGGCCTATGTGGTCTCCAATCAAATTGTCAGCATGAAGTCACGACAAGGGTGTTCATACGAAGACTTTGCCGTGCT
Source organism: uncultured Bacteroidales bacterium (assembly GCA_946412245.1). Classification (GTDB taxonomy): domain Bacteria; phylum Bacteroidota; class Bacteroidia; order Bacteroidales; family Muribaculaceae; genus Sodaliphilus. Next base: position 32,671 of record CAMKGM010000019.1, on the reverse strand, counting down.
CTATCGCACTAATGCCCAGAGCCGTCGCATAGAGGAAGCCCTGAGCACCGGTGGCCGACGCAACGACCATGGCAACGTGCGCCGTGCTATCCCCTATCGCATTTATGGAGGCCTATCGTTCTATCAGCGTAAGGAGATTAAAGATGCCATCTCCTATTTCAGGCTCGCCATCAATCCCGACGACGAGGAGGCGCTGCGTCGTGTAATCAACTACCCCACTCGCGGCATTGGCACGACGACACTTGACAAGGTGCAGCATTGCGCCATAACCAATGGTGTGAGCCTGTGGCAAGTGATTAATGACCCGGAGCACTATCAGCTGGACGTTAACAAAGGAACCGTTCGGAAACTCCAGCAGTTCGCTCAACTCATCAACAATTTTATTGCTCTTAACCGTGAAGGAAATGATGCCAATTTCATGGCTCATCGCATTATCAACGACACGCAACTCATTGCGGTGCTATTGAATGACAACTCACCCGAGAACATCAGCCGTCAAGAGAACTTGAACGAGTTGCTCTCGAGTGTCAACGATTTTGTCACAGAGCGTCGTGAAGAGGGCAATGACTCAATTGGTCTTAATGACTATCTCGCCGATATATCTCTTGCCACCGATCAGGATAATGACAGTGATCAGCAAGGTGAGTGTGTCACGCTCATGACAGTGCATGCGGCCAAAGGCCTTGAGTTCAAGAATGTTATTATTGTGGGTGCCGAGGAAGACCTCTTCCCATCATCCATGAGCAAGGGGTCACTGAGCGACATTGAAGAAGAACGACGCCTGATGTATGTTGCCATCACTCGTGCCAAGACCAATTGCATTATCACCTATGCCAGGTCAAGGTTCAAAAATGGCAAGACAAATGATACAACTCCCAGTCGATTCATCGCTGATATTGATCCGCAATATCTATCCCAGTCAGCCACGTCATCGGCAGGAGGAAATACAGGCAGAATGCCTACAATGCCAATGCCTGAACAGAACGTGTTCACAACCGATACCCACAATATCCCCTTTACTCAAAGGCCTACCTCTAATGACGTTAAGCCGTCTTTTCTTAGGTCCGCGTCTTCGGCAAGCAACGCCACTACACACATGCCCGAAGAAATTACTGAAGGATGCATCATTAATCACACGCGCTTCGGTCGTGGCATGGTACTGAGTTTAGACTGCAGTAGCGATCCTAAAATCATTGTCAAATTTGATGACGCAGGCATCAAGACTTTACTTCTCAAATTTGCCAAATTCAATATTATTCAATGAAACCGAAAACACCCTACTACATCGTTTACGAAGACCGTTTACGAGCTAATCTCGACCTCATTACCGACGTTATGCGCCGAGCACAAGTCAAGATTATTATGGCTTTCAAGGCCAATGCCTTATGGCGCACATTCCCTATTTTTCGTGAATACGGTATTGAGTCTACTGCCAGTTCGGTCAATGAGATGCTGCTCGCCAACGATGAACTACATTGTCTGGCACACACCTACTGCCCAGCTTACACGCCCCAGACCATCAAACACTATGTCAAGGGCAGTTCGCACATAACCTTCAACTCGGTGACACAGTTCACGCGTTTTAAAGATGAAATCGCCCAAGCGTCTCATCCCATCAGTTGCGGATTGCGCATTAATCCCATGTGTTCAGTCATTGAGACCGATATCTATAATCCTTGCAGCCCTGGTTCACGTTTTGGCATCACCGCCAATTCGCTTCACGAGTTGCCTGAAGGTATTGACGGATTTCATTTCCATGCCCTATGTGAGTCTACCAGTTTCGATCTTGAGAAAGTGCTTGATGCGGTCGAGACGCAATTTGGGCAATTCCTGCCTAAACTGAAGTGGATTAATATGGGTGGTGGTCATTTGATGACCCGCAAGGGCTACGATGTAGAGCATCTAATACGTTTACTCAAGTCATTCAAGCAACGGTACCCTAACCTTGAAGTAATACTTGAACCAGGAAGTGCATTTTGCTGGGAAACAGGAGATTTAGAGGCTACCGTGGTTGATGTAGTAGAGAATGCAGGCATCAAGACAGCCATCGCCGATGTCTCGTTTGCTTGCCACATGCCCGATTGTCTTGAGATGCCCTATCAGCCGGTTATTGCCCAAGCTTTGCCTGTAGTTGATGAGTCAAAACCCACCTACCGCATTGGCGGTAATTCTTGTCTGAGTGGGGACTATGTAGGAATGTGGAGTTTTGAAAAAGAGTTAAAACCGGGCGACCGCCTCACATTTAAGGACATGAACCACTACACGACGGTCAAGACCAATATGTTCAACGGCATTCATCATCCATCAATTGTTCTGCAACATGCCGATGGCTCAATAGAAATGCTCCGAGAGTTCACATACGATGACTACAAGAACCGCATGAGTTAATTCAGGCTTACTCATGATGATAGGGCTCATGATTCAAGATGGTATAAGCCCTGTATAACTGTTCAGTGAAAATGAGGCGAATCATCTCGTGCGAGAACGTCATCTTGCTCAAAGAGAGCTTGTCGTTTGCCCTATTGTAGACATCTTGAGAGAATCCATAAGGACCACCTACCACAAACACAACGCGCCGTGCGCCGCTTGACATTCGTTTCTGAACATAGTCGGCAAACTGCATCGAGGTATATTCCTTTCCATGTTCGTCAAGCAGCACAACATAGTCGCTCTTGTCAAGGTTCTGCAAAATAAGTTTACCTTCACTGACTTTCTGCTGATCGGTCGTAAGGCTTTTTGTATTCTTGAGATCGGCTATGTACTGGATGTTGAACGACACATAATGAGCCAAACGTCGCACATACTCCGCAACTCCTTGTTCAAGATATCCGGTGGAGGTTTTGCCTACCACTGCAAGCGTAATTTTCATGTCTTTGTCATTATTATTGCGCAAAAATAGGGATTTTCAGGAAATTGTGCTAAATTTGTGACACGAAATTTATTTAAATCACATCAATATGAAAACCAGAGAACAACTCATTGACGAACTCATTGACTTGGCATTTGCTGAGGATATAGGCGACGGTGATGCCACCACATTGTGCTGCATTCCTGCCGATGAAATGGGAAAATCACGACTCATAGTCAAGGAAGAAGGCATCATTGCCGGCATTGAGATGGCACAACGTGTATTCAATAAATTTGATCCCGAACTCAAGATGACCACTTACATTGAAGATGGTGCACATGTGAAACCGGGAGATATCGCCTTTGTGGTCGAAGGCAAAGTGCAGTCATTGCTTCAAACCGAGCGCCTGATGCTCAACATCATGCAACGCATGAGTGGCATTGCGACCATCACGGCCAAGTATCAAGAGCGTCTTGCTGGTCTTAAGACCCGAGTGCTTGACACTCGCAAAACCACACCCGGCATGCGCATTATGGAGAAGGAAGCAGTGCGTCTGGGTGGTGGATGCAACCACCGCATTGGCTTGTTTGACATGATTCTGCTCAAGGACAATCATGTAGACTTTGCCGGCGGCATAGGTAAAGCCATTGACCTGGCACACAAGTGGTGCGAAGAGAACGGCAAAAACCTGAAGATTGAAATTGAAGTGCGCAACCTTGACGAACTGCAGCAGGCTCTTGACAATGGTGGTGCCGACCGCATCATGCTCGACAACTTCACACCCGAACTCACCCGCAAGGCTGTAGAAATCATTGATGGCCGATGTGAAACCGAATCATCAGGCGGCATCACACTTGACACACTGCGCGACTATGGCGAGTGTGGAGTTGACTACATTTCAGTGGGTGCACTTACCCACTCGGTCAAGTCTCTTGACATGAGCTTCAAAGCTTGCTAATTTCTTTATACCGAGAGCATATCATCTATCGTAAAGCCAACAAAGTTATCAATGATTTTGTTGGCTTTCCCTTTTAGCGATTCACGGCTATTGGTCGTTGCCAGTGCAATGACATGTGCGCCTGTAGCCATTCCGGCAGCAAGACCGCTAAACGAGTCCTCAAACACATAACAATCTGCAATATTACACCCAATCCGTTCGGCGCCCATCAAGAAACACTCAGGATCAGGTTTGCAACGTGTCACCATATTACCCACAACTATTGCATCAAAGAAATCAGTGAAATGAGGGTGTTGGGCATAGACAGCCTGCATCTTGGCCTCGTCACTGCTGGTCACCACACACATTGGGATACCTGCTTGTTTCAGAGCAACAAGAAACTCAGTCACACCATTAAAGAAATTGTAGCGCATGTTTCGCTGAAACTCACCCAACATTGACACAATATCGTCATGATGCTCAGGAGCAAAATAGGTGTTCAAAATCTTTTCAAGATTCGAGCCCTTGATAACCTGCGAAAAATTTGGCACTCCTGTAGGGAAACGGTCATTTACCTTCTCCCAAAGATCACTATAAAACCCCTCAGTGTCGAGCAACACACCGTCCAAGTCAAACAAAACGCCTATTTTTTTCTTCATTGCTGTCATTGATTACATCTTAACAAAGATGCGAGAATTAGAAAATAAGTGCAAAATTAGCAAAATATCGTCATTTATAGTAATTTTGCAAATAAGAATTTCATGGCATGGTTGAAGAATATCAAATAAGAGTAACGCCTCGCATAGCAGTTGACAACAACGAGATTGCAAGATGCATAGCGCGCGACAAACGCATCGTGCCATCACGCATCAAGGGTGTGCGCATCATCAAGCGTTCTATTGATGCGCGGCAACGCAATGTAATGGTCAATCTCAAGGTTCGAGCCTATATCGACGAGCCTGTAAAAAAAGATTATCTCATTGACCCCATCATCTACAATCCTGTTGAAGGTGACAAACAAGCCATTGTAGTGGGTGCCGGTCCCGGTGGACTCTTTGCTGCATTGCGATTGATAGAACTGGGTGTGAAACCCATCGTGCTTGAACGGGGCAAGAACGTGAATGACCGTCGAGTGGATGTGGCGCGTATTTCCCGCGAAGGCATCATTGACCCCGATAGCAATTATTGCTTTGGCGAAGGTGGTGCCGGAGCCTATAGCGACGGAAAACTGTACACACGCAGCAAAAAGCGCGGGTCAGTCGACCGCATACTGGGCATCTTTCATCAGCATGGTGCCAGCGAGAATATATTGATTGACGCGCATCCGCACATAGGCTCAGATAAACTGCCGCACATTATTGAGAACATGCGCAACACCATTCTCAACTGTGGCGGCGAGGTGCATTTTGAAACCCGCGTCACACGTCTCTTGCTTAATGGTGCTGAGGTGAAAGGTGTGGAATGTGCAAGCGGTGAGCAATTTCACGGACCGGTAATTCTTGCCACCGGGCACTCAGCCCGTGATGTGTATCATATGCTCCATGACCAGCAGATTGAACTTGAACCGAAAGCACTGGCTATGGGTGTGAGACTTGAACACCCGCAGCACATCATCGACCAGATTCAATATCACAACCCCAATGGCAGGGGGCAATTCTTGCCTCCTGCCGAATACAACTTTGTCACGCAAGTTGATGGCCGTGGCGTTTACTCATTCTGCATGTGCCCGGGTGGAATTGTTGTGCCTGCTGCAAGTGCTCCAGGTCAATTGGTTGTCAACGGGATGTCACCATCTAATCGTGGTTCTTACTGGGCAAACTCTGGTATGGTTGTTGAGATTCATCCTGAAGACTTGCCCGATAAATATGCACACGAAGGTGTGCTCGCTATGATGCGATTCCAGGAAGACCTGGAACAAGAATGTTTTCGTCAAGCCGGCAACAGCCAAGTTGCGGGAGCACAACGCATGAAGGACTTTGTCGATGGCAAGCCTTCAAAACTCATTCCTCCATCGTCGTTTGCCGCAGGACTACATCCTTCACGCCTTGACCAATGGCTTCCGCCATTTATCAGCACAAGGTTGCGCAAGGGATTTGACACCTTTGGAAGAATTGCCAAAGGATTCCTTACCAACGATGCCATCGTTATTGGTGTTGAAACCAGGACTTCATCGCCGGTGCGCATTCCTCGCGACAGTGAGCTGTTGCATCACATCACTATTTGTGGACTTTATCCCTGTGGAGAAGGAGCCGGTTACGCCGGAGGCATTGTGAGCAGTGCTATTGACGGTGAACGTTGCGCTGACGATCTATTCCAATCATTAACAGCTAACCAATAATCATCATGACATCAGACTCAAATCGCGCTCAACTTTTCATTGATGAAGTGAAGCAACTTACGGCAAAGCCATGCATTACCCTCAAACCCGTGTTTGATAGGGAACCCGGTATCACTGACAGTAAATTGGGTGGTCTACCCTACTGGTCGGCCGATATGCCCTACCCGGAATACGATGGCACAAAAATGAGCCTTCTTGCCCAAATTAATCTTGCCGACATTGAGTCAGACTTATTACCGGCTACTGGCATATTGCAGTTCTTCATTGCAACCGGCACTCCTCTCATCTATGGCGTGAACTTTAAGGAACCTGATCAGCAAGAGACTTTTAGGATTGTGTACCACCCTGACATCAAAGAGGCAATTAAAATAGATGCGCCATGCCTCGAGGAGTGTGAAAACAGTCCCCTGCATAGATCAGTCGCTCTTGACTTGGAACCGGCTCTCTCGTTTATGAACATGAATGACCTCGCATTTCCCATGATTTACCATCAGGTGGTAGAAAGATTATTCGGCGAGAAAAATCCCGGTGAAATTTTCCAATTCTTTGAGAACGACGACATGTGTCACATTGAACAGGAACTCATGTTCACTCCCGAACCACGACATCAACTGTTAGGCTGGCCAAAGTTCAGCCAAGGAGATACCCGAAATGAAGAACAGTATCATCGTTTTGACACAGTGTTACTGCAACTTGATTCGCAATTCACCGATGATGGAGAACTACTCATGTGGGGCGATATGGGTGTCGCCAACTTCTTGATATCAGAAGGGAACTTGAGGAAATTAGATTTCTCGAGTGTCTTATATGCCTTCACGGCTTCATAATCACCTTGTAGCATTGTAGAGCTTCAATGCTTCATAGCGTCCTGAATTGATGCGTTCAGGATAATGTGCGTCGCTATTGACGATTATCGGAGCATCACATTTGCGCAGTTTTTCAAAGAACTTGGCATGTGGATAAAACCGACCTCGCTGCTCCCAAGCTTTAGTGTTGATTTCAATCACATAATGATGGTCCATGATTGCCTCAAACAACTCAAGAACCAGTTTGTCATACCATTCATGAGCAGTTATGCCCGGGCTGAAAGCCTCGGCATTGAAGCCTATCTTGTCAAAATGTCCAATCACATCAAAACCGCCTGACTCAACCATTTTCATAGATTGAGTATAGAAACTGCGTATCACTGATTCTATATCATTGTAAAAAAATAGGTGCATCTTCTCTATAAAACCCTCCGGACGGCCATCAATGTCAATATATGTGCCATCGTTAGCAAAGGATGGAATGAAATGCACTGACCCTATGCGGTAATCTAATGGCAACTCCTGAAAATATGGATCTGATGGTCCAAATTCATCGGTATAATCAATCTCCATTGATGCGTAAATTGAAAGCCGATTGCCATAAATTTCACGCAGTCTTTGCACCTCATTCAGATAGGTCGGCACATCGTCATGGGTCATGTTGCATGAGCTCTCAAACTTGATGGGTGAATGAGGCGAGAACCCAAAGTGAGTAAACCCCTGCCTCACGGCCTCAACAATGAAGTCTTCCATGGGGGCATGGCCGTCACAATAAGGTGTGTGTGCATGAAAATTATATAAATCAGTGTGCGATGTAATGCCTCTGAAATCAATCATTGCTACGTCTTTATTCTGTTGTGATATTGATGCTTAAAAGAGTTTCTCAATCTGGTCATTGCCAATGACGGCAATGATGGTCTTTCCATCGGGAGTATAATTTGGATTACTCAACTGTAGCAATTGGGCAAGCAGTTCTTCCATTTCAATTTGGCTCAGCTCCTTGCCATAAGGAATTGCTGAATTTCGTGCCACTGTCAAGGCAATCTTGCTGTAGATGGTATTGGTAATATTGTCTCCTCCTGAGGTTACTCCTTCTATAACTTGTGTGAGCGTGTCCTTCACATCAAATGAGCCCAAGCCTGCAGGTATAGCATTGATTGACCAATCGTCACCGCTCAATGCCGATAGACTGAATCCCATCTTCTCCATCTCAGGCTCAAGCTCTTTTAGGATAATACTTTGAGTTGGCGTGAGATGAATCACATCCGGGAACAAAATGGATTGAGATTTCACTCTTTCACCTTGAATCTGGTGAATGTATTTTTCATATAGCACCTTGACATGGGCACGGTGCTGATCAATGACCATCAAACCCGACTTGACAGGCGACAACAAGTAGCGTGACTTGAACTGCATGCATTTGGTCACACTCTTGTCGCTCTCAATCAGTCTGTTTTCAACATTTTCAGTATTAAGCACGTCTGGCTGTGCTGTTGGTGTGTCGCCGATGTCATTTTTGCTTCCTGTAAAATTCTCATAGAGTTTCTCCCAGTCGGTAATAATGGCCTTATCCGAATCGTGTTGAGATTTTCGGCTCGCTGAGGTGTTGAACGGATTGTAACCGGGGTCTGACCCATTAGCAGGAGGTGTCACTGCAGTGTGACTACTCAAATTAGGAATATTGATGGCTCCTTGCTGATCAAAATCAATCTGCGGAACCGCACTGAAGCGCCCTATTGATTCCTTCACCGCTGCGGCGAGAATCTGCCAAATGGGCATTTCATTCTCAAATTTTATCTCGGTTTTAGTGGGATGAATATTGACATCAATGGTTTCGGGATCGACATCAAAAACTATAAAATAGTTAGGTTGCGTGTCAGCCGGAATAATTTGATCGTAGCACGACAGAATGGCCTTGTGGAAATAAGGATGGCGCATGTAGCGGCCATTCACAAAGAGATATTGCAAAGCACCACGGCGCCGAGCATTCTCGGGTTTACCCACATAACCGTGAAGCGTGACGAGCGACGTACTGATGTTCAAAGGCAATATTTGTTGATCGACATTGCGCCCAAACAATGATGAAATGCGTTGCTTTAAATTGCCGGGCAAGAGTTTATACATCACATTATCATTGTGAGTAAGCGAAAACTCAACTTCAGGATTTATGAGTGCCAGTTTCTCAAACTCCTTGACAATATTACTCAGTTCAACCTGATTGCTTTTCAAAAATTTGCGACGGGCCGGCACATTAAAGAAAATGTTCTTCACCATAAAGTTCGAGCCCTCAGGGCACATGTCAGGTTCTTGGCTTTCGCAAGTTGATGCATTGATAAAAAGTCTTGTACCCAATTCTGCGCCACGGCGTCGTGTGCGCAATTCCACATGCGCGATGGCGGCAATTGATGCCAGTGCTTCGCCTCTGAAACCCATCGTGTGCAACGTAAACAGGTCGGCAGCTTGAGCAATCTTTGATGTGCTATGCCGCTCAAATGCCAAGCGAGCATCGGTCTCAGTCATGCCGTCACCATTGTCTACCACTTGAATGAGTGTGCGTCCGGCATCCTTGAGCACAATCTCAATGCGCGTGGCATGCGCGTCAATCGCATTCTCCACAAGTTCCTTGATGACCGAAGACGGACGCTGAATGACCTCACCCGCCGCTATTTGATTAGCAACTGAGTCAGGAAGCAGTTTTATGATGTCGCTCATTTGGCACCTCCTTCTTCCGGATTGGGCACAGCAGTAGATTTCCCCTCTTCTCCTTCATGTGTGTCAACATTATTGCCACTTGAGAGCGAAATGCGTTCCAACTCTTTCTCTTGGACCACATACGGACTGTCGATCATAGCACGCATTTCGGCAGAAATATTGAAGATATCGTCAGGGTCCTTTGGTCGCAAGTCGTCAAACCATTTAAAGGCTTTCTCAAGATAGAGCTGCGATTTCTTGATGACGAATAGCGGCGTTACTGTGCCGTTCACCTCAGGCCACAACTTGATTTTTTCAATTTCTTGCCGTGATTTGAGGTCAAGAGAGAGGAAACCGCTCTCTGTGCGTACGCACTTGTTGTAGGTTGAATCCTCTTCCATCGGAAAGAACACGGTGCGCACATTACCCGTCACATCCACATGACGTAAATCCACACCCTTGCGACGCTTCCCGTTTTCAACTGTGTCGACTTTTTCAAACAGAGCCTTGATGGTTTTGCCGGTCAATTGGTTGTAGTACACTTCGCCAAGGTGTTCTACCAAAAGCCCTTGATTGGGAATGGTAGCCCAGTCTATGGATGTACTGTCCTGCAAGTGCACATTGATCTCGTTTTCACTATATATTTGACGTTCTCCGCTCCACACGATGGGATGATTATAGAGATTCAAGATAGAGTCATTATTCGCAAAAGTGAGATACCCGCACAATCCTTGAATATCTTTTCTGTAGAATCGCACACCGTTAGTGGCCATGAGCACCCTGACACTATCAGTGCCATTGTAGTACACATAGGTCTTGAGCGTGTCGCCGTGGAAAAAGAGAGTATCATTCTTTGAAAACTGACGAGCCCTGGCCCGACGAGTAGCATATGAAACGTGCGTGGCCTCGTTGTGATAGCCATAATCTCCGTCCAAAATAAGGTCGTGCTTGGGGTCAGTGACTACGATGCTACCTTTGGCACTGCCCTCACTCTTTTTTCGGTCATAGTAGAGCGTATCGCCGGTCAGGGTTTTCCCATCCTTAGCCACAAGTCGCGAACGGTTATATAACGTGGCACGCTCAGTGGCGGTATTATATATGCCTTGATTGGTATAAATCTTGTTGCTGTCTGACACGATGACCGTCTCTTCAAGAATCGTTGCCACCTTTGAACGGGTGTCATAGTTCATGCGGTCGGTGTTCATTACATATTTTTCGCGATCGTTAACCAGCACCACGTTCTCTGAGAAATAGGCTTTATCACTATTGAAATCATAAGTACCTAAGACTGAGGACAAATCTTTACCGTCGGTATCTCGAAGGTTGCCACCATTACTGTAACGGCCTGTATTGGCTTTCACATCATAGTCAATGTAGTCAGACGATAGCACTCGGCCGTCTTTTTCAATGACCACATTTTCCATCAAGTTAAGCATCTCGGTTATGCCGTCATAGTGCAGATTGTTGGCCGAGCCGTTCATGTTGTTGCCGCGTGTCATGCGCACATTACCGAAAGCGTCAATGCTATTGGTTTTGTCATAGAAATGCGCGCTGTCGCAGTACAGATACATATTGCCACGCCTAAAGACAACATTGTAACGCAATATTTGGAACTCAAAGTTGGCTGAATTAGCCTCGAGAATATCGGCATGCTCCAAAAACACCTTGTTGGGCTGGTAACGGTCAGCTTTAGGAATTTGTGGCGTGATCTTCTTTTGGCGCACTGTGCTTGTTTGCGATTGGGATGTGCGTGATGGCTTTGATTGTGCCATGACGCTAACGCCTGAAATCACAGCCATGACAAGAAGCAAAAGGCATAAGGCCTTGCGATGGCCCTTATGCCCTGTTGATATGGTATGTTGACGGTTGAACAAAGGGATTTATTGCTTTAACCAGTTGTATTTAAATTCGCAGTTACGCCATCCGTCTTCAATATAGACGTGCGTTTTCTTCTGTTTCTCGTCAATCCATTTTTCAATGATATCGGCCTTCTTCTTGTTCTCATACATGCCTTTGAGTATCTGGTAGTCCTCGGCAAGGTCGGCTTTATGACCCTCAATGCGCTTCACCAGTTTCACAATGGCTACTTGCTTACGGTTTGTCATAGCGTTCATCATCACAAACGGTTGAGACATATCACCCACCTGCATATTGTCAACCAGCTTGGCTACTTCAGGCGGCAGGTCGGCCATCTCAAACAAGTTGGTGTGATTCTTTTCGTTGAGCATCATGCCATTATTATTTCGCGAATCCTTGTCTTGAGAAATGTACATGGCTGCTTCCTCAAAGGTATATTTTTTGTTAATCACATCCACACGCAGCGAGTCCAGTTTCGTGATAGCTTCGTTCACATCTTTCTCATTCACTTTGGGGCGCAGCAGAATGTGGCGGGTATTGATGCGGTCACCTCGTTTCTCAATGAGTTGAATGATGTGATAACCTGCTTCAGTTTCAACAATTTTGGACACCTTCTTGGGATCGCTAAGATTGAATGCCACATTGGCATACTCCGGAAGCAATTCGGCACGTCCCTTGAAGCCGATTTCACCACCGTAGGTCGACGAACCATCCTCAGAATATAGAATGGCGAGTGTTGAGAAATCACTCTCACCGGAGTTCACTTTTTGCGAGTAGTCACGAAGTCGAGCCTTTACCTCATCAATCTCTTGCTGGGGAATGACGGGATTGATAGTGATAATCTCAACTTGAACCTGTCGGGGGATGAAAGGCAGTGAATCTTGTGGCAAAGTATTAAAATACTTGCGCACATCGGCGGGTGTGGCTTTTACATCTTTGGTAAGATTGTTCTGAACCTGCTGAATTGTGTACTGCTCGCGAACAGTGTTGATAAGTTGCTCGCGAAGTTCCGGCATGGGTTTGCGAAAGTATTCTTCTACTTTCTCTTTCGATCCCAGATTGGCGATGAAATAGTTGATGCGAGCATCGACACTTTGCATCACAGCAGAATTGGCCACTTCAACCGTGTCAATTTTTGCTTGATGCAGAAACAATTTGTTGATGGCCATTTGCTCAGGAATCACACAATAGGGATTGCCGGCTATTGGGGTTCGCTCATACTGGCTCTGAAGATAGTGCTCTTCAACGTCGGACTTGAAGATGGGTTCATCGCCCACTACCCACACAACCTCTTCTGCAACATTGTTTTGCGAGAAACAAGCCAAACCGGAAAATATTGCTAAACAAATAATTGTAAATAACTTCGTTCTCATTGATGTTATGTTTTCTTGATTATAAGGCACACCAGCATGGTTGCCCAAATTATATTTTCGTTGCAAATTTCCTCATTTTTTGCCACATATCAAAATTTGAATACTTAATATAAATTAATAATAACTATAATTATTACTACACAAAAACGCCCCTTGCTCTTTGATGTGAGTAAGGGGCGTTTCTTGAAAAGTTATAATCTCTTATTTTTTAATTTTTTTGAGTACTTTCTTGTTAATCTCTACCGGATATTTACGCTTCAATTCCTGGACCCAGTTCTTTTCAAGCAGGTCTTGGTAATCTGAGGTCACTTGACCTTTGACATCGGCAACCTCTTGCGGTTGGTCAATAAGACCACCTTGCAGAATCATACCCACAGGATAGTTAGCATCAACCTTGGCCGGGTCGTTATCATTGAACACAACACGGTCCACAGTGTTGTTCTCGCCTTGAGCAAAGTTCATGCGCTCCATCTTGATGTCGCGTTTGTACTTGTTGTGGAGAGTTGTGGTCAGAGTGTCAGCACCGAGTGTGAGTATATCGGCCTTAACACGCTGCATGATAGAGTCATTCTTTGCTGAGAGAATGATGCCCTTGAAGTGAGGTTGATCCCACTTGTAGTTTTGGCGATTAGCTTCAAAGAATTGTCTGAGACCCAAGGTGTCTTTGCTGGCACCTTCCCAAACCTTCTGATTGCTGATTTCAAACAGGAGCATACCATCGCGATACTCGTTAATCAAGTTGCGGTACTCAACATTATCGTTGATGAGGTTATTCACATAGTAATCCATAACCTGTTTTTTGGCGATAGACTTAATATATGACATAATGTAACCCTTAGCCGACTCATTGTTCATCTTGGCCTTAGGATTGACAACCTTAGCCAGTTCGCTGGCAGGAATAACTTGATCTTTCGCAAATGTGCACATGGGGAAAGTCGAGTTCTTGAGAACACTTGCAACAAAGGTTGAATCATACCGACCGTTTTTAGCAAGTTCTTTTTCCAGATAGTCGCCGAATTTGGGATTCTCCTTGTAGTTGTAGAACTTCATCACTTCTTCCAGTTTTGCGTCGCGTGGAGCGTTAGCGCGTTCATCGCGAGTCATTTGTGCCTCAATGCCTTTTCTTGCTTCTTCAAGTGTGGGCACACCTTTGTGCGCAAGTTTCTTTACAATGTGGTAGCCGTAGTTTGTCTCAAACGGCGCTGACATTTCACCATCTTGAAGTCTGAAAGCAACTTCTTCAAAAGGTTTCACCATGCGGTTGATGCCGAAGAATGGCAGTTTACCGCCGTTCTTGGCCGAACCGGGGTCTTGCGACTTGGCCTTGGCCAGTTCTTCAAAGTCGGCACCATTCATGAGGGCGGTATAGATAGAGTCAATCTCGGCTTTTGTGATAGCCTTGAGCGAATCGTTGGCACCACGTGGGAAAACACGCAAAATGTGCTCAACCTCAACTTGTCCGGGATCTTCACGCTTGCCATTAACCCTAATCAAGTGATTACCGAAGTCAGTGCGAATGGGTGCACTGATTTCACCCACAGGGGTATTGAATGCGGCATACTCCCACACATAGGGGAACACACCGGCAGCAATGAATCCATAATGTCCATTATTATTGCGGATTGACGGGTCAATTGAAAATTTCTTGGCCAATTCATAGAAATCTTCACCGTTTTTCACACAATTCTTGATGCTGTCCAAGCGGGCTTGTATCTCGTCATTTTCAATCTTGTCCTTACCAAGGGGCATCATAATGTGATCCACATCAACATTATATTTCATACGCTCATAAGCCTCATTGACAAGGCGTTCTTGAACACTCTCATCAACCAAAAATGGCTTCACCAAGTCAGTTTTATAGCCGTTAAATTCTTTTTGGAACGATGGCAGTGTGTCAATCTTGCTGGCCTCAGCATCGGCCACTTTTAATTTGTAAGTTACAAAGCGGTCCACATACTGGTCTAAAGTCTCTTCTTGAACTTGCTGCTGATTGTTCTTGTTGTAAAGGTACTGGAATTCAGAGAGCTTAATCTCTTTACCATTAATCTTCATCAGCACTGGGTCATTAGCGGCGAGAGCCAACAAGGCCGTACCGGCTAATGCACAAAGGATTAATTTACTTTTCATAATTGAATCTTATGTCTTTGATTATGTTTGTCTTTTTTTTAAGAACTTTTATATAACGTAGTAAAAGCTATAATATTATGTTTGCGACAATTTTTTTACAAATATTAACTGCGACTGTAGTTGGGAGCCTCACTGGTGATGGACACGTCATGCGGGTGACTCTCTGACACGCCGGCGTTAGTGATACGGATGAACTGTGCATGATGCAGGTCTTCAATGGTGGCTGCACCACAATAGCCCATACCGGCACGCAGTCCGCCCAGCATTTGATAAGCAACTTCATAGAGCGACCCCTTAAATGGCACGCGGGCTGCAATTCCTTCGGGCACGAGTTTCTTGCTGTCGGTCACATTATTTTGGAAGTAACGGTCTTTTGATCCTTTCTCCATAGCCTCGAGTGAGCCCATACCGCGATAAGACTTGTACTTGCGGCCATTGAAGATGATGGTATCGCCGGGCGATTCCTCTACACCCGCAAACATACCGCCAAGCATCACTGAGTGAGCACCTGCGGCAAGGGCCTTGACGATGTCGCCTGAGTAACGTATACCGCCATCGGCAATCAGTGGGATGTCAGTACCCTGCAAAGCTTTTGCTACATCGTAGACTGCACTCAATTGAGGCACACCGATGCCCGCTATGATGCGTGTGGTGCAGATTGAACCGGGTCCAATACCCACCTTCACGCCATCGGCACCATGGTCAACGAGGAAACGCGCGGCTTCGCCCGTCGCAATATTACCGACCACAACGTCAATCTGCGGAAAAGACTTCTTGACAGCCTCAAGAACATTTACAACACCGCGGGAGTGACCATGCGCCGTATCTATCACGATGGCATCAACACCTGCCTCAACCAGTGCCTCGGCACGTTGCAGACTATCTCCGGTTACGCCAATTCCGGCGGCCACACGCAGGCGACCAAGTGCGTCTTTACAAGCGTAGGGTTTGTCGTTCGCCTTTTTGATATCTTTATAGGTGACAAGACCCACCAGTTTTCCTTTCTTGTCCACCACAGGCAGTTTTTCTATCTTATAGGTCTGCAGAATTTTAGTGGCCTCATCAAGATGAGTGGTCGACGATGTGGTTATCAGGTGGTCTTTCGTCATCACTTCGTCTATTTTCCGATCCATGTCGGTCTCAAATCGCAGGTCGCGATTTGTGACAATACCAACTAACATGCCCTGCTCATCAATTACGGGTATACCACCAATGTGATACTCACGCATCATGTTTAGTGCGTCTATTACTTTTGAACCGCGCTTGATAGTTACGGGATCATAAATCATGCCGTTCTCGGCACGTTTCACTGTGTGAACTTCATGGGCCTGCTCTTGTATGGACATGTTCTTGTGAATCACACCCATGCCGCCCTCGCGGGCAATAGCAATTGCGAGTTCTGATTCGGTCAC
Organism: uncultured Bacteroidales bacterium; assembly: GCA_946412245.1. Lineage (GTDB taxonomy): Bacteria > Bacteroidota > Bacteroidia > Bacteroidales > Muribaculaceae > Sodaliphilus. The sequence continues at coordinate 16,282 of CAMKGM010000019.1, read as the reverse complement.
AGTATCCATTGCGGCCGAAATTAGAGGCACATTTAATGTGATGTTACGGGAAAACTTCGTTTGAAGATTCACATCCTTGGGCAATACTTCAGAATAAGCGGGAACTAACAGTACATCGTCAAATGTAAATCCTTCTGTCTTGACACGATCGGCAAAAAATGACATATAAATTGATTTTTAGAGTTAATTCTTGTCTAAAAACGAAACCGCTACTAAAAACGGTGTCATTGATTTTGCATACAAAATTACACATTTCTCGTGACATTCTTGCCCTATATAGCAAAAAAAATCTCATTGCTTTGTCGCATTGAGATTTTTTAACCTTTTCTTGCTCGAATTCGGAGCTTAGTTGGCATATTCGCTGATGAACTTGATTCGCATCATACGAAGTTCCTCGTCCGGGTAATCGGGCCCCAACTCTTCACGCGCTTGAGGCATGCCATCAGTTTCACTGGTCTTGAAATACTCGTAGATGTCCTCTTGATGCTCCTCGTCAATCACCTCGTTAATATAGTAGTCAATATTAATCTTTGTGCCCGAGTAGACAATCGCTTCAATCTCTTTGAGCAACTCATCAAATGTCAAGCCTTGCGATTCGGCCAGGGCATCAAGTTCAATTTTTCGGTCTATTGCCTGAATCAGAGCTATCTTGCGTTTGCTCTTGTTGGCAACAGTGCGCACGCGCAAGTCTTCAGGGCGAGTTATTTCATTCTCCTCTACATGGCGTTTAATAATCTCAACAAACGGGGCGCCATATCGTTTTGCCTTGCTCGCTCCCACTCCCGGAATGTTCTGGAGCTCTTCGAGCGTGATGGGATAAGATGTTGCCATTGCCTCAATGGCCGGGTCTTGGAATATCACATAAGGAGGCAAATCCAATTTTCGCGCAATGTCCTTGCGTTTGTTTTTCAATACGGCAAACAACTCCGGGTCAAGGGCACTCGTAGAACCATCCGGCACATCTAAGTCGTCGGTCTGTGAGAAATCCCTATCTTCAACAATCATGAACGATTCTTTTGACTCCAAGAAATCATAGCCTTTTGGCGTGATTTTCAGTAGTCCATAATTCTCTATGTCACGACTGATATAACCGCTTAAAATCGCTTGATTGATGACTGCCCCAAGGAACTTCCGATCTTTGCCTTGCATACAGCCGAATTCCTCAATCTCGTCATGCCTATACGACTTCGACATCGTCGTTTTTTCGCCCAGCATGATGTCTATCACATACTCAGCCTTAAATTTCTCCTTCAAGGCCAGAGTAGTCTCAATTGCAGCGCATAGTTCTTCGCGAGCTTCAATTTTCTTGCGGGGATGCAAGCAGTTGTCGCAGCAACCGCAATTATCAAGTGGATAATCCTCGCCAAAGTAATGTAATAGAGACTTGCGGCGGCACACCGACGACTCGGCATAGCTCGCTGTTTCCTGCAACAATTGTTTGCCGATTTCCTGCTCCGACACCGGTTTTCCCTGCATAAACTTTTGAAGTTTATACAAGTCCTTCTTGGCATAGAAAGTGATACACTTGCCTTCACCTCCATCACGGCCGGCCCTTCCGGTTTCCTGATAGTAACCATCTAAGCTCTTGGGGATATCATAATGAATCACAAAGCGAACGTCGGGTTTGTCAATACCCATACCGAAGGCTATTGTTGCCACAATCACATCAACGTCTTCATGCAGAAAACGGTCTTGATTCTCCGAGCGTGTAATGCTATCCATGCCGGCATGATAAGCCAGCGCCTTGATATCATTCACTCGCAGTGTCTCAGCCAGTTCTTCTACCTTCTTGCGGCTCAAGCAATAGATAATACCTGACTTGCCGGGCATTGATTTAACATAACGGATGATGTCCTTATCAACATCGGCAAGTTTAGGACGCACCTCATAGTATAAGTTTGGCCTGTTGAACGACGACTTAAACACCGTTGCGTCAACAATGTTCAGGTTCTTCATGATATCATGCTGAACCTTGGGGGTTGCCGTTGCTGTCAATGCTATAATGGGGCGCTTGCCTATAGTGTCAACCAGTGGCCTTATTTTACGATATTCAGGCCTGAAGTCGTGTCCCCACTCCGAGATGCAGTGTGCCTCATCAATGGCATAGAACGACACCTTTACTTTCTTGAGAAACTCTATGTTGTCTTCTTTGGTTAATGATTCCGGAGCCACATAGAGCAAACGTGTTTTTCCTTGAAGAATGTCATTTTTCACCTGGTCTATAGCCTGTCGGTTAAGTGATGAATTCAGGAAGTGAGCAACGCCGTCTTCCTCGCTATAGTTGCGCATTGCATCAACTTGGTTTTTCATCAGCGCTATTAGAGGTGAAATGACTATGGCTGTTCCTTCCATCATGAGCGATGGCAACTGATAGCACAGCGATTTTCCACCGCCTGTAGGCATCAGCACAAAGCCATCTTTCTCCTCCAGGAGATTCATGATAATGGCTTCTTGGTTTCCTTTAAATGTATCAAAACCAAAGTGCTTCTTCAGTTCAGCCGTTAGCGTTTTCTTGTCTATCATAGATTTTTGGGCGTGAATTTTCTTGCATTTCTTTCACAAATATAAAAAAAATTCGCGGAATAAAAAAATTTCTTCAATTATTCCGCGTAATTTTTAAGTATTTTTGTCCTAAGGGTTACCTTAGAGCCTCGAAATGCGATTGCTCAAACTGTTCCTTGGCATACTTTAGCGTTAATATATACGACGACTTCTTCTTTGATGGAACGTCATACATCGCTTCAATCATGATCGTTTCAAAGATTGAGCGCAACCCGCGAGCTCCCAGTTTAAACTCTATTGATTTGTCCACGACATAATCTAAAACTTCGCTTTCAATCTCAAGCTTCACGCCCTCCATCTTAAAGAGCTTCTCATACTGCTTTACGATGGCGTTTTTGGGTTCTGTGAGAATGCGGCGCAAGGCTTCACGGTCAAGTGGTTCAAGATTTGTAACAACCGGCAGTCGGCCTATAATTTCTGGAATCAGGCCATAAGAGCGCAAGTCCTGAGGAGCCACAAAGCGCAGCATTCGCTCGCGTTCAATCTTTGAAATCTTGTTTCCGGCACCATAACCCACTACATGAGTATTCAGTCGCAAGGCTATTTGGCGTTCAATGCCTTCAAAGGCACCACCGCAAATAAATAGAATATTGCGCGTGTCAACAGCAATCATCTTCTGCTCCGGATGTTTACGGCCTCCTTGTGGCGGCACATTCACCACCGATCCTTCAAGCAATTTCAGCAACCCTTGCTGCACACCTTCGCCACTCACATCGCGAGTGATTGATGGGTTGTCGCCTTTGCGTGCTATCTTGTCAATTTCATCAATAAACACAATGCCGCGTTCGGCCTCCTTGACATTATAGTCACAGGCTTGCAACAAGCGAGTCAGCAAGCTCTCGATATCCTCGCCCACATAGCCGGCTTCTGTTAGTACCGTTGCGTCAACAATAGCAAAAGGCACCTTGATTAGCTTGGCTATGGTTTTGGCGAGCAGCGTCTTGCCAGTTCCGGTGGGCCCCACTATGATGATATTGGATTTCTCTATCTCAACATCATCGTCATGCTCTTGCAACAATCGCTTATAATGATTATATACAGCCACCGACAAGTATTTCTTGGCCGTCTCTTGCCCTATTACATAGTCGTCAAGGTATTTCTTGATTTCATGTGGTTTGGGCAAAGTTTTCATGTCCAAGTCCTTGACCGACATCTGCATTTGTTTGTCGAGATACTCCACTGAAATCTCGTGTGCACGCTCGGCACACTCATCGCAGATGCAGCCGTTGAGTCCGGGCATCAATAGTCTCACCTCGCTTTCACCACGTCCGCAAAAGCTACACGACAACTCGTTCTTTTTTGCCATTTACTTTGATTTTTTGAGCACGTTGTCAATCATGCCATATTCAAGGGCCTCTTGCGATGTCATCCAATAGTCACGATCACTATCGGCATACACCTTGTCGTAGGGCTGTCCTGAATGTTCACTGATGATAGTGTACAGTTCCTTCTTGAGCTTCAAGATTTCGCGTGATGTAATCTCAATGTCCGACGCTTGGCCTTGAATGCCGCCCATAGGCTGATGAATCATCACTCTTGAGTGATTCAGTGCAAAACGCTTTCCTTTCTCGCCGGCAACCAGCAGTACGGCTGCCATTGATGCGGCCATGCCGGTGCATATAGTTGACACGTCACTCTGTATGTATTGCATCGTGTCATAGATGCCCAATCCGGCATATACTGAACCACCGGGTGAGTTGATATAGATAGAGACATCCTTGCCGGGCTCGGCAGAGTCAAGATAAAGCAACTGTGCTTGAATCACGTTGGCGGTATAGTCATCGATCTGCGTACCCAAGAATATGATACGATCCATCATCAATCTTGAGAACACGTCCATTTGTGCCACATTGAGTTTTCGCTCTTCAATAATTGTGGGCGAAATGTAACTGTCGGTCACTTGGCTGGTGTACTGGTCAAGTGCCAGCCCGTTCATGCCTAAATGATGAACGGCAAATTTCCTGAAATCATTACTCATAGTCTTTCTTTGTTTATTAGGTTCTTATTTATTAAGGAGCGGACACTTTATACAGTGGTGCCGCTCCTTATTTAACTATTTTCAGAGCACCGGGCTCTGTGTTGATTATTTCTCAAAAAGTTTGTTGAACTCCTCAACTGAAACTTCTTTCTCGTCAATACCCACGTTCTCCTTGATGCTGGCAAACACCTTATCCTCGTAAGCACGATTTTGAATTTCTTCGCTATATTCGCGTTTCTCAAGAAGCTCATGAGCATACTTCTCAATCACATCGTCGGGCAGATTGGTCATGCCATACTGCGCAAACTGCTGAGCAGCATAGAAGCGAGCCAAACGAAGCTTGTCTTCATTCTCAACCTTGATGTCATAGTTGTGAGCCACTTTCTCCTTAATCAGTTGCCATACCAATTGTTCACGGGTCTGAGGATACTGTTCCTCCACTTTTTGTGCGTCATTCTCTTTTGAACGTGTTGCAAGGAATCGTTTCAAGAACTCATCGGGCAGTTCAAGCTGACCCACTTTCTTCTTGAGTACTCGCTCTGCATCAACAGTGAAACGATAATTGCTATCGTTCAAGAGTTGCTTGCTGAGCATTTCGCGCAATTTCTCGCGATACTCTTCCTCGCTCTTTGCCACATCCTTACCCAGAACGTTGTCAAACAGCTCCTGATTCATTTCGGCATCTTGATTCACCATGATTTCTTCAACATGGAATCTGAAGTCGCTCTTCACATCGGCAGCACTCTTGTCTACATTCAGCATAGCTGCAAGTTCTGTCAAATTGCCATTAGCTGCCACATTGGGGTTGAAAACGATATCCTCGCCCAATTTCTTGCCCACAAATTTAGATTTCTCTTCTTTACTGATGTACGTGGGCGAAATAATAGTGCGTTCCACGGTGATGCCACCTTCCTTAGGCTCGCCATTTTCATCAAGCTCTACCATAGAGCCTTTCAGCAATGAATCTTCAGCCGAGATTTCACCGGGAACTTGCTTGCCAAATCGCTTCAAGTAACTTGCGTTCTGGTCCGCAACCATCTCATCTGTTACCTTAATTTTATAATAAGGAATTTTCACTCGCTTGTCGAGTTTCAGTTCAAATTCGGGGGCCAAACCCAAGTCAAACTTAAACTCAAAGTCAGTGTCTTTAGTCAAATCCACTTTGGTCTCACCCGATACCATGGGTTCACCCAAAATATCTATTTTTTCGTTGACAATATAGTCTGTTATTGCACGTCCAATCTTGCGATCCACAATCTGAGCACGAACCTCATTGCCAAACTGACGCTTGAGCAACGACATTGGTACATGGCCCGGACGGAATCCCTTCATGGGGTGTTTTTGCCCTATTGATAATAATTCTTTTTTCTCGTCTTGCAGATAATCTTCAGGAGTTAACAACACTGTGAGCACTGCGTTCACATTGTCTTTCTTGTCAAGAGTTACATTCATTGTTTATAATTGTGTTATGTGAATAAATTACAATGTTAGTTGTGTCTTTTTCTAAAAGTGGTGCAAAATTACAAAGAATCAGGTGCATGGGCAAATTTTTAATCTTTTATTTTGCATGAATTTAGAAGAATAATCATCATCTCGCAAATCCCGTGCCAGTTTATCCCAATTCGGGACATTAGGATTTATGTCATAACAGATTTTGTACTTGCCGCCATGAAAAATCTCCACTGTCATGTGGTGGCAGTGGAGATTACCTTGTTTATATCGTCTCAACCAGGTGTCAGGTTGTGAGGATGATGTTTTTCTCGTCGGCATAGCGTCGCATATTCATCAACGCATACCGCATTCTACCCAATGCAGTGTTTATGCTCACCTGTGTGGCATCGGCAATCTCCTTATAGCTCATATTGAGATAGTAACGCATCTCTATCACCTCGCGCTGGCTTCGAGGTAGCGATGAGATTAATCGTTTCACATCAAGATTTGTCTGACGCTTGATGAGTTCTTCCTCGACTGTGATGTCGCTATATTCTTTCTTGTTATACAAGTCTATGTCAAAAGCATCGGCCGACTGCACATTTTCAACACGCTCCTGTCGATAATAGTCAATAATCAAATTGTGGGCTATGCGCATGACCCATGCCGCGAACTTCCCGTTATCGAAATATCGGCCTTGCTTAATAGTAGTGATTACCTTAATAAAGGTTTCTTGAAAAATATCATCGGCCAACTGGTTATCACGCACAGTATAGCGAATGTATGAATATATTAATTGCTTATGACGTTCCAGCAGTTCGTCAAAAGCTTCATTACACCCATCGACATATAGCGAGATCAGTTTATCATCGCTTTTGTCTTTTAAATCTTTCATTACTATGTCTTTTTGGTTAGTAAGTAATGGTCACGTCGATAGGCAGTTATTTTTAATTGTTATTAATGTTTGGGTTGCAAAATTACTAATAATTTGTAAAATCACAAACTTTTTTTACACTTTTTCGCTACAAGACCCAAAAAACTATTGTTTTCAAGTGAGGTTAATTCCGAAGGTATTACGGCTCCTTCACCGTTTCTTTTTAAACCATAATTTATAGGCCACATTTGACAATTTGAAACCAAGCAATAGATAATCTGTCAGTTTCATTTTCTTTAACAAACTATTGCTGGCGAAGAATCCTCTGATGCCGTTGTCCGACACTCGGGTCTTCAGCTCGCCCATTGCGGCATCTAACTGGCTACGCCCCACCTCGCGGCGAACTAATGCCATTGCGCGTCGGTAACGCAATTCATCAAGTGTATACCCTTTCCATTCTTGTGACTGGGGCTCTGTATTCATTTGATTCATAGTTTTCATTTCATTACAGGTTTGAATCATTGTCATCGGGCGACAGGAACAACTTGGACACGAATCGAGCAACCGGATCAATAATCAATTGCTTCTTAAAGGCTATGATGCAAAGCACCACAATTATCAGCAAACATGCAACAATCAAATAAGCAACAGCCGCACTGCCTGTCGCACTTGTGAGCACTTGCGCCAACGATAATGATAGAAACAACAACACCGACATTCCAAGAAGAATCATCAAGGCAATTATCAAAATTCTTGAAAGTAGCACTGATGTTTTTTCTGCAGCAGTGAGCTTGGTATAGTCTAGTTCAATCTTCAAGTGTGACTTGAGTGACTGCCACGTTTTGTTGTAATCCACGTCGTTCATAATTCTTTTTTCAATTAAATCACACATGGCATGTGATAATGCCATGTGTGATATGAATATGTGTCATTTTGTCACTGACAATGGGTGGCATTATTGCTCCACTTGAGCGCTAATTTGATCTACTAAACGCTCCACTTCATCGTCGGTGAAGTCAATTCCTTTTTTCTTGAGCATATTCTTGATGCGCTTGCGCGTATCCTCACCTTTTGCGGGGGCAAACAACAATGCAATGCTGCAGCCTACTAGTGTTCCGCCCAAGAATGCATACAATAATGATTTCATTTCAATTTTGTCTTTGAGGGTTATTACTCGTTTTCAATTTCTCTCGCTATGTCATCAACCAATTCTGTCATCTCGTCATCTTTCAGCTTGATGCCTTTTTTCTTGAGCATTGACGCAATTTTCGAACGGGTTTCTGATCCTTTGTCGGGGGCAAACAATAAGCCCACTGTAGCACCTGCAAGCACGCCGCCCACAACTGCCATCACGATGTGAAGAGGTTTTACATTCATAGTCTTTTTATTTTAAAAATTAATAATTAAATATGGTCATGTTTTAAATCGACCACTAAATTACGCATCTTTTGGCAATATTGCAAATATTGAGCCGATTTTTTCAACTTATTTGTTCTTTAGTCTAACTTGTGTTAACTTTGCAAGTTCAAATTTTCGTCAATATGAGCAATGGCAACATTATTATAAAAGGGGCTCGGGTCAATAACCTGAAAAACATCGATGTCAGCATTCCGCGAGGCAAGTTCGTCGTCATTACCGGACTTTCTGGGTCGGGCAAATCGTCTTTGGCTTTCGACACGCTTTATGCTGAAGGGCAACGACGTTATGTCGAGAGTCTTTCTTCGTATGCTCGCCAGTTTATGGGGCGATTGACTAAGCCTGAATGCGACTTCATCAAAGGGTTACCGCCTGCCATTGCTATTGAACAGCGTGTGAATTCCAGAAACTCACGCAGCACTGTGGGCACTTCCACTGAGATTTATGACTACTTGAGACTACTCTTTGCCCGCATCGGCCAAACGTTTTCGCCCATTTCTGGCACAATTGTAAAAAAGCACACCTCGCAGGATGTCATGAACCTTATTCATTCCTATCCCGAGGCTTGTAAAATGGCCATTCTGTGCGACATTATTTTGCAGAACGATCGCACTTTTGTCCAGCAGCTTGAGGTCCTTGCCAAGGGAGGATATTCTCGCTTGGAACTCAACGGATCCTTTATGCCTATTACCGATGTCATTGCAGCTGAGCCCATTGACAACCGACAAGGCTACCATCTACTCGTAGACCGCTTCATTTCTTCCCACGCTCATGAAGACGATATGCGCATACTCGATTCTCTCTCAACGGCTTTCTTTGAGGGGCGCGATCAGTGCATTCTCCTTGTGTTTGATGGCGATGAACGCCACTACCACACCTTTTCCAAGCGTTTTGAGGCCGATGGCATCACTTTTCAGGAACCTAGTGAACTGATGTTCAACTTCAACAATCCCATTGGAGCTTGCCCCACTTGCGAGGGTTTCGGTATGACTGTGGGCATTGACGAGAACTTGGTTATCCCTAACAAGTCTATTTCAATCTATGACGATGCGGTCATGTGCTGGCGGGGCAATGTTATGAGTGAGTGGAAACGGCATTTCATTCATGTGGCCTCGAAACACGACTTCCCCATTCACAAACCCTACTACCAACTTGATGAGCAGCAAAAGCGCATGCTGTGGGATGGCACTGACGGTTTTCCAGGCATTAACGGCTTTTTTAATTGGATTAAGAGCAAATCCTATTCCATCCAGTATCGTGTCATGCTTGCGCGATACCGTGGCAAAACAGAATGCCCCGATTGCCACGGCTCGCGACTCAAGCCTGAAGCGCTTTATGTGAAAGTCAACGGTAAGACTATTGCCGACCTGGTGCACATGCCCATTGAGTCGCTTGCTCAGTGGTTTGAACAAATCAACCTCACCGACAACGAGGCACTCATCGCAAAACGCTTGCTTGCTGAAATCACTGCCAGACTGCAGTATCTTGTTGAGGTGGGATTGGGATATCTCACGCTCGATCGTCGCTCTGCCACCCTTTCAGGCGGTGAAAGCCAGCGCATCAACCTCGCCACTTCGTTGGGCAGTTCGCTCATGGGCTCTGTCTACATCCTCGACGAGCCCAGCATAGGCCTGCACTCTCGCGACACTTACAGGCTCATTTCTGTACTCAAGAAGCTCAAGCAGGCGGGCAACACTGTTGTGGTTGTTGAACATGATGAAGACATCATTCGCGCTGCCGACTATCTCATCGACATTGGCCCTGAAGCCGGACGCTTGGGCGGTGAGGTCGTGTATCAGGGCGAGGTAGCGAAACTCTCTGATTGTCCGCGTAGCTACACCGCACAATATCTCATGAAATCACTTGAGATTCCCGTGCCCAAAATCAGGCGCAAATGGAGTAATTACATTGAGGTGAAAGGTGCCGCCCAGAACAACCTGAAAGGCATTGATGTCAAGTTCCCTCTTAATGTCATGACAGTTGTCACAGGCGTGAGCGGTTCGGGAAAGTCCACACTGGTTGATGACGTGCTATATCGTTCTCTGGCGCGTCATTTCGACATCGCCTCCGATTCACCGGGCGCTGTCGCCGCAATCGAAGGCGACCTACACCTTATTGATAATGTTGAGTTTGTCGATCAAAATCCCATCGGCAAGTCTACCCGCAGCAATCCTGCCACCTATTTAAAAGCCTATGACGAAATTCGACAACTCTTCGCCACGCAGCAACTGTCGAAACAAATGGGCTATACTCCCGGATTCTTTTCTTTCAATGCGCAAGGTGGACGATGCGAGGATTGCAAAGGTGAGGGAACCGTCACCATTGAAATGCAATTCATGGCCGACATTGTTCTCACTTGTGAGACTTGTCATGGCACGAGGTTTAACCACAACGCTCTTGAGGTCACTTATCGCGGAAAGAATATACACGACATCCTTGAAATGACAGTCAACCAAGCCATTGAATTCTTCGCACAAGAACAAACCGCCAACGAGAAAAGAATTGTAGCTCGACTGAAACCGCTTCAGGATGTTGGACTTGGTTACATCAAACTTGGACAATCTTCATCAACTCTCTCAGGCGGTGAGAATCAACGCGTCAAACTCGCCTACTACCTTGCCGGTGAGAAACACGGCAACACGCTCTACATCTTCGACGAGCCTACCACCGGACTGCATTTCCATGACATCAATAAACTCATGGATTCCCTAAACCGCCTTGTTGACAACGGGCACACAGTCATCATCATCGAGCACAACATCGATGTTATCAAGTGTGCCGATCATGTAATTGACCTTGGACCTGAAGGCGGAAAGAATGGTGGGCAAATTGTCGCAACAGGAACTCCCGAGCAAATTGCCGACTGTCCCGACAGTTATACCGGGAAATACCTCAAAACAAAATTATTTGAATAAATACGTCTACCTGATGCGGGCACTGTCGCTCAGAAGCTTACGGTCACTAGAGATTCCAACGCAAGCCTGAGCTATAAACACAATTGCCAGAATTGGCATGATGTTGCTGAAACTGATACACAACTCGCCTTCCGATTTCCCGGTCACTGCCATCACTACGAGCGATGTAAACAGTGCCATTGTCAACAACAACGAAATGAAGCACAGTCGTAACTGAAATTTCAAGTTCTTGTAACTGAAAATGGCGATAGCCGTTATCACAACTATCAGCGCATTCAGGCACAACAGCAACATGTGAGGCGAAGTTTGACCCACTATGCCATGATGCACTGCACCTACTTGGAACACGCCACTGCCAGTGGTTATTGTAAACGATGTGAGAAATGCGAATATGGCCATCAGCACCAGTGCCACCAGCAAATAAAGGGTTTGGATTCGTTGTATTACCATGATTTGATTTTTAAATTTTAGCACAAATTTATAGCTTTTATTTCTATTCTTTGCACTTTTTCATGCCATTTTTTCTTTTTAGCACGATTTTTGTACTATATTTGCTCAACTAATAATTCTCACTATGAATCTTCAAGAAATTCAATTACACAATAAACAAATAGACATCTTACTGGCCAAACAGCGTGTTTTTGAGGCACTTGAGGTGCTTAATCGGCTTATCACCGCTACTGGAGACTATGAACTGACAAATCAATTGACAAGTTTGCGCACTGCCTACGATTATATGCTGCAGTTCTTTGTGTCAGGTGCCGATGACCCTCAACGCAACAACATGCTCGATAGCATCATCTCACAAATCTACACTTTGCGCGACACGGCAACAATCGAACTTTCGCAAAACGAGTCGTTTGATTTTTACTATTCACGACACGATTCTTCAAAACAGGTCAATTTGGCAGAACTTCTTGACAAATACCGCAATCTCTCAAAAAAATGCGCCCTGCTGAGCGGCGCCGACAATGAATTGTCGAACGAGACTGTCATCGACGACCTCATGCAGCAACGTGAAAAGACGCTTACTTCTGTTTTCAATAAAGTCTGGTGTTCGTTTCCGCTTAGCAAAGGTGATACCGAACTCCTGAGATGTGTGTTCGATTCCGAGGATGCTGAAACACGCTTCAAGTCACTGCTTGTCTCGGCTTTGTTTTTGGGCTCTTGCAAATTCTTTGACGAGAATAAACTCGCCTTGATTTTGCATGCCTATTGCAACTGTGACGCCGAGCCCGATGTTCAGTGCCGCGCTTTGGTCGCTTTCGTGCTTGCCATCTTTGTGCACAAGAACAGAGCGCAATTTCCGCTTCAAATACGCGAACTGCTTCACAACGCTGCGCAGTTGCCCCATTTCCATTCCGACCTTAAATCGGTTTCAAGTCGCCTCATTCGCTCGCGAAACACTGACAACATCACTAAACTAATGCGTGAAGATTTGATGCCTAACCTAATGAAAATCAAGTCAAATATCGTCGACAAAATCCGAGGCGCCAATAACCCTAACGACATTCTTGATCTTGAAGCGAATCCCGAGTGGCAGGACTGGCTCGATAAGACCGGAATTACTAAAAAGATTGAAGAACTTAACGAGTTGCAGTTCGACGGAAGCGATGTGTTCATTTCGGCTTTCTCGCATCTCAAGTCGTTTCCATTTTTCAATAACATGGCTAACTGGTTCTTGCCCTTCAATGCCGAGCACCCGGCGGTCAAGAATTGTTTTGAGGGACGCAAAGGGATGCTCATTGGTGGACTCATCAAGTCGGCTCCTATGCTTTGCGACAGTGACAAGTATTCACTCTGCTTTTCCATGTCATCAATGCCTGAAGCACAACTCCAAACCATTATCGACCAATTTGCCGCTCAAGGCGAACAACTCAAGGAGATGGCCGGCGAGAAAAACGAGAATGCCGTCGTCAATCGCGACCACCTCATCAATCAGTATGTGCATGACCTATATCGCTTCTTCAAGCTCTACTCGCGCAGGCGTGATTTCCCCTCTATTTTTGACACCGATCTCAACTTGATTAGCATTCCCTTAATTGGCGATTATCTTCATAACAAGGAGATTATCTCGGTCATCGCTGAGTTCTATTTTAAAAACGGTTTCTACCCCGACGCGGTTCTTTACTACAAGTATCTGCTTGATAATTGGAATGACAATGACCTCATTCTCTATCAAAAGATTGGTTTTGCTTATCAAGCACAAGCCGACTTCAATGCCGCGCTGAGCTACTATTTGAAATATGATATTGTCAACGACAGCGACTTGTGGAACTTGCAGCACATTGCCGCTTGCTACAAAGCGCTCAAGGACAACGACAAGGCGTTTGACTACTATAAACGTGCCAACGAGCTGAATCCGGACAATATTACAACCTGCCTTAATCTCGGGCATCACTATCTTGAGGCCGGAGACCTTGACGCGGCTCTCAAGCACTACTATAAGGTTGATTATCTCAACACCAAGAAACATCGGGCTTGGAGGCCCATTGCTTGGTGCTCTTTCCTAAAACAAGACTATGAGCAGAGCCAAAAATACTACGACAAAATTATTAGTGAGGACTCCCCCACTGCTCACGACTTCCTTAACTATGCGCACTTGTTGCTCTGCAGTCAAGGCGTTAGTCAGGCAGTCAAGGCCTATGTCGATGCACTCAAGCGTTTCGACGGCAAACTCGATCGATTTGCCGACGCCTTTCTTGCCGATGCACAAGTCTTGCAAAATAATGGAATTGATTCCGATTCAATTCCGCTCATTCTTGACACCGTTTTATCAACACACGCTTCTAATTCTCAAAAATAAAACATGGACTCTAACATATTTTTCTCTGAATTCACACTCAAACACGGAGCCATTCCGTTCAACAAAATCTCAAATGCCGATTTTGAACCGGCCATCACCGAGGCCATAAACAGGCACAATGCCGAAATTAATCAGATAGTCAACAACCCACAGCAGCCCACGTTTGAGAACACCATTGTGGCACTCGAACGCTCAGGTGCTATGCTCTCGCGGGTGTTGGGCGTCTTTTTCCCCTTCCTGTCAGCCAACTCCGACGACGAGCTGCTCGCCATCTCCGAGCGACTCATGCCGGTGCTCGATAGCCACTCTAACGAAATCACTCTTAATGAGCAGTTGTGGCAACGTATCAAGTGTGTTGACGACCGGTTCGACCCCTCGCAGCACACCACTGAAGATGCCATGCTGCTCAAGCGCACGAAAGATGCTTTCGTCAATAGCGGAGCGAGCCTCTCACCCGACAAAAAGGAGCAGTTCAAACAATTGTCAAACCGTTTGGCACAACTACAACTCAAGTTTGAGCGAAACACACTCAAGGAGATGGCACGACATGAGCTATGGCTCACTGCCGATGACCTACAGGGCCTACCCGAAACGGCCGTTGAGGCGGCTGCCATGGATGCCAAGGCCAAAGGTCGCGAAGGTGAATACCTTATCACCCTACGAGCCCCAAGTTACCTCCCGTTCATGAAATACGCCGTGCGTCGCGACTTGCGCGAGCAGCTCTACATGATGTATAACACGCAATGCACCGGCGGCGAGTTCTCTAACATGCTCATCATTCAGCAAATAGCCAACACTCGTCTGGAAATAGCCAAGTTACTGGGCTATGATTGCTATGCCGACTATCACCTCAAAAACATGATGGCTGAGAACAAGGAGAATGTCTATGACATGTTCAATCGCATGCATGATGCTTATCTGCCCGCTTTGAAGGCCGAGATGGACGAACTCACCCGCTTCGCACGCAGCCGTGAAGGCGATGATTTCCAACTCATGCCCTGGGACTATTCATTCTATGCTCGCATGCTCAAGGATGAGAAGTTCCATTTCAACGATGAACAACTGAGGCCCTATTTTGAACTCAACAATGTCATCAAGGGCGTTTTTGGCTTAGCGACAAAGCTCTATGGCATCACTTTTGTCCCAAATCATGAAGCTCCCGTTTTCCACCCCGATATGCTCGTCTACGATGTACTTGATGATGACAAACGTTTTCTCGGAATGCTCTACACCGACTTCTTCCCGCGCGACACCAAGCAGAGCGGAGCCTGGATGACAGACTTCCGCGATCAGTATGTCGACAATAACGGCAACGACATCCGTCCGCTTGTCTCCTTGACAATGAATTTCACCAAGCCCACTGACTCCAAGCCCTCATTGCTCACCTTGCAAGAAGTCCGCACTTTCCTTCACGAGTTTGGCCATGCCTTGCATAGCCTTCTCTCACAATGCCACTATGCTTCGCTTTCAGGAACCAGTGTGGAGCGCGACTTCGTGGAAATGCCCTCGCAATTCAATGAAAATTATCTCTTCCAAGCCGAGTTCTTAAACAGCTTTGCCAAGCATTATATCACCCATGAGAACATCCCCGAATCATTACTGAACCAAGTCATTGAGTCATCGCGTTTTGGAGTAGCCTATGCTTGTTTCCGCCAACTCGGTTTCGGACGCATCGACATGGCTTGGCACACACTCAAGGAGCCATTCAGTGACGATGTCTTATCCTTTGAGAACATGGCTATGGATTCGGTTAGGATATTCCCCCCGATTGATGGTTGCGCCATGTCGCCACAGTTCGGACACATTTTTGGCGGCGGTTATGCCGCAGGCTATTACGGCTACAAGTGGGCCGAGATGATTGAAGCCGATGCCTTCCGGCAATTCCTCCAAGACGGCATCTTCAACCCTCAGACAGCCCAAAGTCTTCGCGATAACATTCTCACAAAAGGCGGCTCTGAGCATCCCATGACACTCTACAAGCGTTTTCGAGGCTCAGCCCCTGACATCCAGGCCCTCCTCATCCGCGACGGCATCATCCCCGACGGCATCATTCCCGCCACCTAACATCATTCTATTGTTACACAAAAAGTTACCCATTAACCGTCGTGGTCGTCACAGGTGACGCCCCACAAAGATACACCTTGTCAGTCTACAAATTCCCACATTTCCCACATTTCCCAAAAGATTCACATTTCCCACTTTTCCCGAAATTTCCACTTTTCCCAACTTTCCCAAAAGATTAGCCCTGTATCGTCCTGAAAAAAGTTGACTCGGGAAAAGTTAATAATATGTTAATTCAA
>CAMKGM010000018.1 GCA_946412245.1 uncultured Bacteroidales bacterium | reverse complement strand
TTCAACTCCACAATGTGTTTAGATAAAATGCGATTTATCGAGTGCAATGTGAGCTTGCTCACTGATTGCCGAGCGTGAGCGGTTTATCAAAATCATACAAATCGGAACAAATCTTACAATGTGTTTTGGATGCCCTGCGGGCTGCGACGGGAGTCGCAGCATAGGGGAGACATTCAGAGGATACCCTCGCGGGTGCTATGCGAGGTGTCGCCCCGACGGGGCTAAAGGGTCAGTGGGTGGCGTTAAACAGGGGTTTCGCTCGCAAGCTCGCTGCACCCCTGCCTATTTGCTTAACGCTCCTAACGGAGCTGCATGGTGCTGCACTCGTGGCTATTCGCTTGGCGCTCCTAACGGAGCTGCATGGCGCTGCACTCGTGGCTATTTGCTTGGCGCTCCTAATGGAGCTACTTGGTACATCACTCGTGGCTATTCGCTTGGCGCTCCTAACGGAGCTGCGGCACTGCAAAGTCGATGAGGGTGATGAAGTGGATGAAGGGGGGGGACGAGCGTGGATGAGGGGGAGTGTGAGAAAAAAGGGTGTGAGGATTTCGTGGTGTGAAATAATTTTTGCAACTTTGCAAACACATATATTATATATAAAGGAGAAAATGACAATGAAGAAGATTATACTGTGCCTGGCGATTGTGGCAAGTAGCTGTCACACGGGTACCACACAGCGCGCTGAAGCCGCACCTCAACAGCAAATGCGTTTTCACTGCGCGAACGACACGACTGAGATTGTTGAGTTGTTGAAAAAGGGCTATGAGAGTGGATTGGAGACTCCGAACGAGCTGGTGAGTTTCTATGGTCACCAGTTGCTTGGGAGGCCATATGTGGCGCACACGCTTGAGGGTGAGAGCGAGATGCTGACTATCAACATTGACGAGCTTGACTGCACGACATTTGTTGAAACGCTGTATGCACTGGCTCGGACGACGCTGAATGGGCGCTACTCGTGGCGTGACTATGCCAACAATTTGGAGAATGTGCGCTACCGGGGCGGGAAGATGGATGGCTACGCTTCACGGCTACACTACATTAGCGACTGGTCGATTGACAATGGTAGCCGCGGCAATCTGCATGAGGTGACTGCCGACATTCAGGGCGTGCAATATAAGATTAAGAATATCAACTACATGAGTACGCATCGGGATGCTTACGCGGCGTTGAAAGACAGTGTGACGTTTGAGCGTGTTCGCAACAGCGAAGTGGGTTTCCGTAATCATCGTTTCCCATATATCAGGAAAGAGATTTTGGGTTCCAAGAAGGTGAAAGAGGCTGTGAAGAGCGGCGACTTTGTGGGACTGGTGACGAAGATGGAAGGTCTTGACATCTCGCACATGGGGATTATTGAGAAGGATGAGAAGGGTGAGATTTACTTGCTTGACGCGTCGATGCGTGGCGAGCAGGTGCAGCTGGAAAAGGTGAATATGCAGCAGATGTTGCGCAACAGCAAGAACAACATAGGGATTAGGGTGTGGCGCATGAAGCCTTGATTCTTGCTCATGTCAAAGAGAACAGCAAGGGCAAAGCACGATAACCGTGTTTTGCCCTTGTTGTGTGTATGGGTTGCCCTGAAAGGGCCGAACGTTCAGCAATGCATCACTCAGCAGCCTCGGCAGCAGGAGCTTCCTGAGCGGGAGTTTCCTGAGCCTTGGGAGCAGCTTTACGACGACTGCGGCGTGTAGTTTTCTTAGCCTCAGTCTTCTTGTCGGTAAGCATAGCCTCGTTGTAGTCGACGAGCTCGATGAAGCAAGTCTTAGCGGCGTCGCCGAGACGGTTACCGAGCTTGAGGATACGTGTGTAGCCACCGGGACGGTCAGCAATCTTCTGCGAGATGTTTTGGAAGAGTTCAGTAACAGCTTCCTTGCTCTGCAGGTGCTTGAAGACGATGCGTCGCGAAGCGGTATCGTCGGTCTTAGCACGATTGATGATGGGCTCAGCATAGATGCGGAGCGCCTTGGCTTTAGGGACAGTGGTGATGATTCTCTTGTGGAGAATGAGTGATGTTGTCATGTTAGCCAGCATAGCGTCGCGATGCGCTTTCTTGCGGCCGAGATGATTGAATTTTTTATTGTGTCTCATCGTTAAAATTACTCTTTATCTAATTTATACCTTGAAATATCCATGCCGAAGGAGAGTCCGAGATTACCGAGGAGTTCTTCGAGCTCAGTGAGCGACTTCTTGCCAAAGTTACGGAACTTGAGCAGGTCGGTCTTGTTGAAGACAACGAGTTCACCAAGGGTCTCGACCTCGGCCGACTTGAGGCAGTTGAGGGCCCTGACGCTGAGGTCCATGTCGACGAGCTTAGATTTGAGAAGCTGTCGCATGTGGAGAACTTCTTCGTCAAAGACTTCATTCTCGTCGGGTTCAGTGATGTCGAGAGCGATTTTCTCGTCGCTGAAGAGCATGAAGTGCTGAATGAGGATTTTAGCGGCCTCTTTGAGAGCCTCCTTGGGATGGATGGAACCATCGGTTGTAATTTCAAGAACAAGTTTCTCGTAGTCGGTTTTTTGCTCAACGCGCCAGTTTTCAATGGCATACTTGACATTGATGATGGGCGTATAAATTGAGTCAATAGCGATGACATCGATAGCATCGTTAGGATTTCGGTTCTCGTCGGCGGGAACATAGCCACGACCTTTGTTGATAGTGATGTCGAGCTGGAATCCAGCCTTGGGGTCAAGGTGACAAATCTCGAGATCGGGGTTAAGGACCTCAAAGCCATTGAGAACTTTACCAATATCACCGGCTTTAAACACATCCTGGCCTGAAACCTTGACAGTAGCCTTTTCAGATTCGGTTTCATCGACGACGCGTTTCAATCGGACCTTCTTAAGGTTAAGAATCACGTTAGTAACGTCTTCCTTGACCCCTGGGATGGTAGCAAACTCGTGCCTAACGCCATCGATGCGAATGTTGCAGATTGCATATCCCTCAAGCGACGAGAGGAGAATGCGACGCAGCGCATTGCCGATGGTGACACCATAGCCGGGTTCGAGAGGACGGAACTCGAATTTGCCGAAGGTATTGTCGGCTTCCAACATTAAAACTTTGTCGGGTTTCTGAAATGCTAAAATAGCCATGGATGTAAATTTTTATTGTTTTGAATACAATTCGACGATCAGTTGTTCCTTAATGTTTTCAGGGATGTCTTCGCGAACGGGGAGGTTGATCATTTTGCCACCCTTAGCGTTCTCGTCCCATTCAATCCAAGGATACTTGCTGTGGTTGAAGCCAGCGAGTGCATCTTGAATGACCTCAAGCGACTTAGATTTCTCACGAACTGCGACGAGTTGTCCGGGCATGACATGATAAGAAGCGATGTTGACAACCTGTCCGTCGACGGTGATGTGACGGTGCAGCACGAGCTGACGCGCAGCAGCGCGTGTGGGAGCGATACCGAGTCGATAGACCATATTGTCGAGTCTAGACTCAAGGAGTTGCAGGAGCACCTCACCGGTAACGCCCTTCATAGAAGCGGCCTTGTTGAACATGTTACGGAACTGGCGTTCGAGGACACCATAGGTGTACTTAGCTTTTTGCTTCTCGCGGAGCTGAGTACCGTACTCAGAGAGTTTGCGGCGACGGTTAGCACCTTGCTGGCCGGGAGGATAGTTCTTGCGTGCGAGAACTTTATCTTCACCATAAATGGGTTCACCCAGTTTACGAGCAATTTTAGATTTTGGACCTGTGTATCTTGCCATTTTTCTAAATTATTAAAGTTGAAAAACTGAATCAAGCCAGTGCAGCCGCGACTGCAGAGAGGTTGTTAAAGTGTTGCAATCTATTCACTGACGAAGATTCGAAAAAAATGAATGAAAAAGGAGAATTGAGGATAATGAAATGATTAAACTCTTCTTCTCTTGGGAGGACGGCATCCGTTATGTGGAAGCGGAGTAACGTCGATAATTTCAGTGACAGCGATGCCGGCACCGTGGATGGTGCGGATAGCAGATTCGCGTCCGTTACCGGGTCCCTTGACATAGGCTTTGACTTTACGAAGTCCGAGGTCGTAAGCGACCTTAGCGCAATCCTGAGCAGCCATTTGAGCTGCGTAGGGAGTGTTCTTCTTGGAGCCGCGGAAGCCCATCTTGCCAGCGGATGACCATGAAATGACCTGTCCCTCACTGTTAGCGAGGCACACAATAATGTTGTTAAAAGAAGAGTGAACGTGCAGTTGTCCGACTCCGTCGACTTTAACAACTCTCTTTTTTGATGCGACTGTCTTTTTTGCCATACTTTAATATTATTTAGTAGCTTTCTTCTTGTTAGCAACAGTTTTCTTGCGTCCCTTGCGGGTGCGTGCATTGTTTTTAGTGCTCTGACCGCGAACGGGAAGACCGATGCGGTGACGGATGCCACGATAGCAACCGATGTCCATGAGTCGCTTGATGTTCATTTGAACCTCGCTGCGCAGGTCACCTTCGACCTTGTAGTTTTCACCGATGACTTCGCGAACCTTTGCGGCCTCGGCATCGGTCCAATCTTTCACCTTGGTGTCTTCGTTGACACCGGCTTTAGCCAAGATGGTGGCTGCAGAGCTGCGACCAATACCAAAGATATAGGTCAAAGCGATAACGCCACGTTTGTTTTGGGGCAAATCAACCCCGACGATTCTTACTGCCATATAATAAATGAAATTTTTTGCAAAATTAGTAAAAATTTATCCTTGACGCATCTTCATCTTAGGATTTTTCTTATTTATCACGTAAAGACGCCCTTTGCGACGCACGATTTTGCAGTCTGGGGTACGTTTTTTTATTGAAGCTCTTACTTTCATGTTAGTAAAGTTTTTATTTGTATCTGAATGCAATTCTACCTTTGGTTAAATCGTAGGGAGACATTTCGACCTTGACTTTATCGCCGGGCAAGATTTTGATGTAGTGCATGCGCATCTTGCCAGAGATGTGAGCGGTGATCTGATGTCCGTTTTCGAGTTCGACGCGGAACATGGCGTTAGAGAGAGCCTCAACGATAGTTCCATCTTGTTCAATTGCAGTTTGTTTAGACATAGTAGATATTAAGAATGATTAAAACTGATGAAATCAAATAAAGCGGTCACCGAGTACTTCCTGAACGAAGTCGAAAGAAGAAAGTATATCGGGCTTGCCATTGTGGACGGCGATGGAGTGCTCGTAGTGAGCCGAAGGTTTACGGTCCTTGGTTCGAGTTGTCCATCCGTCGCGTTCAATGACGATGTTCTTGCTGCCCATGTTAATCATTGGCTCGATGGCGATGCACATACCGTTCTTGATGAGCGGTCCGGTGCCGCGGCGGCCGTAGTTAGGCACGTCGGGATCCTCGTGCAGTTTTTTGCCGACACCATGTCCGCAGAGTTCACGCACGACGCTGTAGCCTCGTTGCTCACAGAAGCGCTGAATGGTGTAGCCAATGTCCCCCACCCTATTTCCGGGCACAGCCATAGCGATACCTTCGTAGAGTGACTGCTTGGTTGTGCGCAGGAGTTGGATGGTCTCGGGAGCGACGTTGCCCACGGGATAGGTGTAGGTAGAGTCGCCGTTGTAACCGGATTGAGTGACGGCACCGCAATCAATTGAGACGATGTCACCGTCCTCGAGGGCATAGTTAGAAGGGATGCCGTGAACGATGGTCTCGTTGACTGAGATGCAGACTGAAGCGGGGAATCCATAGAGTCCGAGGAATCCGGGTACCGCGTTTTGAGAGCGTATGAATTCGTCGGCAATCTGGTTAAGTCGACGTGTAGTAACCCCGGGTGCCACCCACTTGGCGAGTTCGCCGAGAGTGCGTGCCACCACAAGGTTAGCTTCACGCAGAAGCTCTATCTGTTCATCTGTCTTGAGATAAATCATCTAATACTTCTTAATGCGATGTAATACTACTGATTATTGAGTGCGTCCCTTGACTTTGCCTGATTTCATGAGGCCGTCGTAGTGATGCATCATCAAGTGTGTCTCAATCTGCTGAAGTGTGTCGAGCACGACGCCCACGGTAATGAGTAGCGAAGTGCCGCCAAAGAACTGAGCAAAATTCTGGCTGACGCCGAACTGTCGCGCAAAGGCGGGCATGATAGCCACGATACCGAGGAAGATAGAACCCGGCAGTGTGATGCGTGACATGATGGAGTCGAGGTAGTCTGCAGTCTTCTTACCGGGCTTGATACCAGGGATGAAACCGCTGTTTTTCTTCATCTCCTCGGCCATTTGAGTGGGTCGCACTGTGATGGCTGTGTAGAAGTAGGTGAAGGCGACGATAAGAATGAAGTAGACGAGGTTATACCAGAAACCGTCCATATTTCCAAAGGTGCGAGCCATGCTTGCCAGGAAGCCGCTTTCGTTTTGGCTAGCTCCGAAGCCTGCAAGTGTGATGGGGATGAACATCAAAGCCTGAGCGAAGATGATAGGCATCACATTAGCGGCATTGACCTTGAGAGGAATGTACTGACGGGCGCCACCATACTGCTTGTTGCCAACGATGCGCTTAGCATACTGCACGGGCACTTTGCGTGTGCCTTGAGTGAGCATGACAGCACCTGCGGTGACAGCGAAGAGCAGGATAATCTCGATGAGGAACATGACGAGTCCACCTTGAGCTGTGGTGAGTCGAGAGGTGAATTCCTGAACGAGAGCACCGGGGAAGCGTGCGATGATACCCACGAGGATGATCATGGAGATACCGTTGCCAATACCCTTGTCGGTGATTTTCTCACCGAGCCACATGATGAACATTGCGCCAGCGGTGAGGACGATGGTGAGGTAGAGCATGGGCCAGAACCCCATCTCCACTGTTCCACCTGCCTGCATGACCTGATACTTGAGGTTAACAAGATAGGCAGGAGCCTGAACGAGCAGTATGAGCACGGTGAGATAGCGTGTATACTGGTTCAGTTTCATGCGTCCGCTTTCGCCTTCACGCTGCATCTTCTGGAAGCTGGGCACAACCATGCCCAAGAGTTGAATAACGATAGATGCGGTGATGTAGGGCATGATACCCAGGGCGAAAATCGAAGCCTGGGAGAAAGCACCACCGCTGAACATATCGAGCAGCTGCATGAGTCCACCGCTGGTGAACTTGCGCATAGCGTCGAGATCGGCGGGGTTGAGACCGGGCAGGACCACATGACATCCGAATCGATAGATAACGATGAATGAGAATGTGATGATGAGTCGCTTGCGCAGGTCCTCAATCTTCCAGATATTCTTGATAGTTTGAATCAGTTTCATTGTTTATTAAACTTTTTCTATTGAACCACCGGCTGCAGCAATAATTTCCTCGGCTTTCTTAGAGAAAGCGTGAGCTTCGACATCGACTTTCTTAGACATCGAACCGACAGCAAGGATTTTGACGAGCTGGTTCTTGCGAATCATACCAGCTTGCATGAGGTCGGCAAGAGTTACCTTATCGAGGTTCTTGTTAGTAGCAAGTTCGTCGATAGTCTTAATGTTGATAGCCTTGTATTCAACACGGTTAATATTCTTGAAGCCGTATTTAGGAACTCGGCGCTGGAGAGGCATCTGACCACCTTCAAAACCGACTTTCTTCTTGTAACCTGAACGCGACTTTGCGCCCTTGTGTCCACGAGTAGAAGTGCCGCCTTTGCCCGAACCGGGACCACGTCCTTTGCGACGTTTTGGCTTATTTGAACCAACTGCTGGTTGTAAATTACTTAATTCCATAGTGCAAAATTATTAAGCGTTTTTCACCTCAACGAGGTGGCGAACTTTGTTAATCATTCCTAAGATTTGTGGAGTAGCCTCTTTCTCGACGGTTTGGTTGAGTTTGTGAAGTCCGAGAGCGTCGAGAGTTTTCTTCTGGTTAGCAGGACGATTGATTCTGCTGACGACTTGTTTGATAAGAATTTTTGCCATAGTAGTCAACTTTAATATTATCCGTTAAACACTTTATCCAGAGAGATGCCACGGAGGTGCGCGATTTGTTGCGGGCTACGGAGCTCGCTGAGAGCAGCGACTGTGGCTTTCACGAGGTTGTGGGGGTTAGAAGACCCTTTAGACTTACAGATGACATCGGTGATACCGACGCTTTCAAGAACGGCACGCATAGCACCACCGGCCTTCACACCGGTACCTGGAGTAGCGGGTTGCATGATGATGCGTGAGCCACCGAACTTGGCGGTCTGTTCGTGAGGAATGGTGCCTTTGTGCACGGGAACCTTGATGAGATTTTTCTTGGCTACTTCCACGCCCTTGGCGATGGCAGTAGTGACCTCGTTGGCTTTACCGAGGCCGTAACCAATGATACCGTTGCCGTCACCGACGACAACAATAGCAGCGAACGTGAACGTGCGACCACCCTTAGTAACCTTGGTGGTGCGGTTGATAGCCACGAGGCGATCTTTGAGTTCGATGTCGCTATTAATCTTAACTCTATTATATTTCTTTACCATGTTGATTAGAATTTAAGACCGCCTTTGCGAGCGCCGTCGGCCAATGATTTAACTCTACCGTGGAACAAGAAACCGTTGCGGTCGAACACTACGGTGCTGATACCAGCCTCGAGTGCCTTTTTAGCAACTGCCTCACCCACCATTTCAGCAATCTGAGACTTGTTACCCTCAGTGATGCCCTTAGAAGAAGCAGAGACGAGAGTGCGTCCGGCCTGGTCGTCGATGACCTGGGCATAGATTTGCTTGTTGCTGCGGAACACGCTCAAGCGGGGACGCTCGGGAGTGCCACTGATCTTACCGCGAATGCGAGCTTTGATCTTATTTCGTCTTTGAATTTTTGATACCATAATGCGAAGTAATTTTTATTTGGCAGCTGCCGTTTTACCAGACTTGCGGCGAATGACTTCACCGACGAACTTAATACCTTTGCCTTTGTAAGGTTCAGGTTTGCGGAAAGAGCGAATCTTAGCGCAGATCTGACCCAGAAGTTGCTTGTCGGCTGACTCGAGCGTGATGAGCGGGTTTTTGTTACGCTCACTCTTGGCCTCGACTTTAACTTCGGGAGGCATTTGCATATAAATAGTGTGAGAGTAGCCGAGGTTGAGCTCGAGCACTTGTCCATTAGAGGTAGCGCGATAACCGACACCCACGATTTCCATCTCTTTCTTGAAACCGGTGCTAACGCCGACAATCATGTTGTTGAGCAGCGCGCGATACAGACCGTGCTGAGCGCGAGACTCCTTAGAGTCGTCGGGTCGCGAAACGATGAGTTCGTTGTCCTTGATTTCGAGTTTGATGTTGGGGTTGACCGATTGTTTGAGTTCACCCTTGGGTCCTTTTACGGTCACAAAATTGTCTTTAATGTCTACTGTTACGCCAGCAGGTATCTCGATTGGCAATTTTCCTATTCTTGACATAATCTTAACCTCCTATAAATTAATAAACGTAACACAAAACTTCGCCACCAATCTTTTGAGCTTTAGCTTCCTTGTTGGTCATAACGCCCTTGGAAGTAGAAAGGATGGCGATACCTAAACCATTGAGCACACGTGGCATGTCCTTGTAGCCGGTGTACTGACGCAAACCGGGACGAGAGACACGAGTGAGGCTCTTGATAGCGCTTACCTTGTCGACGCTATCGTACTTGAGGGCAATCTTGATGGTGCCCACAGGGCTATCCTCAGTTTCGATGAACTTGTAGTTGAGAATGTAACCCTGCTCAAAGAGGATCTTAGTGATCTCTTTTTTCAATTTCGAAGAAGGGATTTCAACGACACGGTGCTGTGCCTTGATCGCATTCCTCAATCTTGTTAAATAATCTGCAATAGGATCAGTCATTGTTTTTGAGTTTAAATTGATTCAGAAAACTGAACAATATTTAAAATACTTGTTGTGATTTAACACTTGAGATAATTAAATTACCAGCTTGCCTTCTTGACGCCTGGAATGAGACCTGCTGAAGCCATCTCACGGAAGTCGATGCGTGAGATGCCAAACTGACGCATGTAACCTTTAGGACGACCAGACATCTTGCAGATGTTGTGCAGTCTGACGGGCGAAGCGTTGTGGGGCAGTTTCTGCAGAGCAGCGTAGTCGCCGGCTTTCTTGAGTTCGGCACGTTTAGCGGCATACTTAGCAACCAAGCGTTCTCTCTTAGCCTGACGGGCTTTCATTGATTCTTTTGCCATACTGTGATTACTGAAATTAATTTAATTATTTTTTAAAGGGAATACCGAATTCCTTGAGCAGAGCAAAACCTTCCTCGTCGGTTTTAGCTGTAGTAACGAAGGTAATGTTCATGCCGGTCATCTTGTTAACGTTGTCGATGTTGATTTCAGGGAAGATGATTTGTTCAGACACACCGAGTGTGTAGTTGCCACGTCCGTCGAGTTTGCTCTCAACGCCTTTGAAGTCGCGGATACGGGGCAGCGCGATGCGAATGAAACGTTCCATGAACTCATACATGCGGTCACGACGCAGAGTCACTCGTGCACCGATAGGCATTTTCTTGCGGACTCGGAAGTTAGAGATGTCTTTCTTAGAAAGTGTCTGCACAGCCTTTTGTCCGGTAATGGTCGTCAACTCGTTGATAGCAGTTTCAATGATCTTCTTGTCTTGTGTAGCGTCGCCCAGACCTTCGTTGAGCACGATTTTCACAAGCTTAGGAATCTGCATAGGCGAGCTGTAGTTAAATTGCTTCATGAGAGCTGGAGCAATTTTCTCGTCGTATTGTTTCTTAAGGGTAGTTGCCATTATTTAATCTCCTCTCCTGATTTTTTAGAATAACGAACTGTTTTGCCATTATCATCTTTCTTGAAGCCAACACGGGTGGGCTTAGCGTCGCGTCCGCTCTTGGGGTCAACGACGTTGAGGTTAGACAGATGAATGGGGGCTTCCATCTTGATGATGCCGCCTTGTGGATGCTGGGCATTAGGTTTGGTACTCTTAGATACCATGTTGATGCCTTCTACGATAGCGCGGTACTTCTTGGCGTCGACGCTGAGTACACGTCCGGTCTTGCCCTTGTCGTCACCTGCGAGCACGTAGACTGTATCACCTTTTTTTATGTGTAATTTAGCCATTTTTGTGTGTTGTTTATTAGCTATTAAAGAACTTCGGGAGCCAGAGAGACAATCTTCATGTTAGTGGCACGTAGTTCACGTGCAACGGGACCGAAGATACGAGTACCTCTAAGTTCACCGGTATTGTTAATCAACACGCATGCATTGTCATCGAACCTGATGTAGGTGCCGTCTTGACGACGAATTTCCTTCTTGGTTCTCACGACCACAGCACGCGATACAGTGCCTTTCTTCACTTCAGAGGCAGGAATGGCGTTCTTGACGGTAACGACGATTGTGTCGCCCACCGAAGCATAACGCTTGCCAGTGCCACCGAGCACGCGAATGCAGAGCACTTCGCGAGCGCCGCTGTTGTCGGCTACTGTTAATCTACTTTCTGTCTGAATCATAATTACTTAGCTTTTTCAATGATTTCAACTAATCTCCATCTCTTGGTTTTGCTCAACGGACGAGTTTCCATGAGGCGAACGGTGTCGCCCACGTTGCACTCGTTGTTTTCATCGTGGGCATGGTATTTCTTCGTCTTGTTGACGAACTTACCATAGATTGGGTGTTTCTCTTTCCACTTGATGGTCACAGTGATCGATTTGTCACCCTTGTTGCTGGAAACAACCCCAATTCTTTCTTTTCTTAAATTTCTTTTCTCCATCGTGTTTGGGATTATTTATTGATTTGTAATTCACGTGCACGAATTTCAGTTTTCATGCGAGCAATACTTCTTCTCTGAAGCGTAATTTTAGCAGGATTATCGAGGGGAGAGATAGTGTGCTGAATTTTCATCTGCACATACTCTTTCTCGGCTGCTTCGAGACGATCTTTGAGTTCCTTGTCGGTCAATTCTCTTAATTCTTGTTTTTTCATAATCTACTAAAAATTACACGGTTTGAGATGGATCATAATCATGTGCAACCACAAACTTAGTGTGGATGGGGAGTTTCTGAGCAGCCAGACGCAGAGCTTCCTTAGCGATGTCGTAGCTCACGCCATCGACCTCGATGAGAATGCGTCCGGGGAATACCGGTGCGACATATCCGGCCACGTCACCTTTACCTTTACCCATACGCACGTCGGCGGGCTTGCGAGTGTAAGGCTTGTGGGGGAAGATTCGAACCCAAATCTGACCTTCGCGCTGCATGTAGCGAGTCACGGCCACACGGGCAGCCTCAATTTGGCGAGCGGTAATCCACTTGCTATCGAGAGCCTTGATGCCGAACACGCCGAAAGAGAGCTGCGTGCCACGTTTCGCATACTTGCGGTTGCGACCGTCGGCAGGTCTTCTATATCTTAATCTTTTCGGTTGTTGTAACATTTCTAATTAAGAGTTAAAATGTGGAAATTTAACGATTGTTTTTCTTGTTGCGGAAACCGCCACGACGTGGTCCATTGCCACCAGGGCGACGCTCGTTGGTGTTGTTAGCAAAGTTAGGAGCGAGGTCGCGCTTGCCATAGACTTCGCCACGGCAAATCCACACCTTGATGCCAATGAGACCCACCTTAGTGAGTGCAGGCACGAGTGCGTAGTCGATGTCGGCACGGAGCGTGTGCAGTGGAGTACGACCTTCCTTAAACATTTCAGAGCGAGCCATCTCGGCGCCGTTGAGGCGACCGCTGACCTGAACCTTGATACCCTCGGCACCCAGACGCATAGTAGAGGCGATAGCCATTTTCACTGCACGACGATAGGCAATTTTGCCCTCGATTTGGTGAGCGATGTTGGCAGCCACGATTTGTGCGTCGAGTTCGGGACGCTTCACTTCGTAGATGTTGATTTGAACTTCTTTCTCAGTGAGTTTCTTGAGCTCTTCTTTGAGCTTATCGACATCCTGTCCACCCTTGCCAATGATCAAGCCCGGACGCGAGGTGCAGATGGTGATTGTCACCAGCTTGAGAGTGCGTTCGATAACGATGCGCGATACGCTAGCCTTAGCGAGACGCACTTTAAGATACTTGCGAATTTTGCTGTCTTCGAGCAGAGTATCTCCATAATTACTACCACCGTACCAGTTAGAGTCCCAGCCACGGATGATACCTAAACGATTGCTGATTGGATTTACTTTCTGTCCCATGATCTTAATTTATGCGTCTTTAGATTCGTTATTATAGGTGTCAACTAACAGAGTGACGTGGTTACTGCGCTTGCGAATGCGATAAGCACGTCCTTGGGGAGCGGGGCGAAGTCGTTTGAGCATGGGAGCGCAATCAACGAAGATTGTCTTCACATACAGTTCACCGTCTTCAGCTTTCCTGCCATTCTTCTGTTCCCAGTTAGAAATGGCCGATTTGAGGAGTTTTTCAACGTCCTTAGCAGCATGTTTTGTTGAATAATGAAGCAGACCGAGAGCCTTAGAAACTTCCACACCGCGCACCATGTCGGCCACGAGACGCATCTTTCGAGGCGAAGTGGGGACATTTTTGAGCTTGGCGAAGCTTTGCTCCTTGCGAGCTTCTTTAATCGCTTTTGCTGATTCTCTTTTTCTCTTACCCATTGTATTTAATTCGTTTTTTAGTCAATGAATTGATATCCCGGGCCCATTACTTGTTGTTACCGCTGTGTCCACGGAAGGTGCGAGTGGGAGCGAACTCACCGAGCTTGTGACCGACCATGTTTTCAGTAACGTAAACGGGAATGAACTTATTACCATTGTGCACAGCGAAAGTGTGACCGACGAATTCAGGGGCAATCATAGAAGCGCGTGACCAAGTTTTGATAACGCTCTTCTTGCCGCTAGCGTTCATAGCGTCAACTTTCTTATCGAGCTTAACACTAATGTAGGGGCCTTTTTTTAATGAACGACTCATAGTTTAATAATTAATCAAATTACTTCTTTCTTCTTTCAATGATATACTTCGAAGAATGCTTCTTCGGTGAGCGTGTCTTCAAGCCCTTAGCATAGAGGCCATTGCGAGAACGTGGATGACCACCAGACTGACGGCCTTCGCCACCACCCATTGGGTGATCGACCGGGTTCATAACGACACCGCGGTTGTGCGGGCGGCGTCCGAGCCAACGCATGCGTCCGGCCTTACCCGACTGTTCAAGAGCATGGTCGCTGTTGCCCACGACGCCGATGGTGGCGCGGCAAGCTGCGAGGACCTTGCGAGTTTCGCCCGAAGGTAATTTGATGATTGCGTAGGTTCCCTCACGCGAAGTGAGCTGTGCAAAAGCGCCGGCACTGCGTGCCATAGCTGCACCCTGACCGGGACGCAACTCAATGTTGTGAATTAAAGTACCAACAGGAATGTGACTCAGTGGAAGCGCGTTTCCCAGTTCAGGGGCTACGTTCTCACCGCTTTCAACGATTGCACCCACTTCAAGACCGTTGGGGGCAATGATGTAAGCCTTAAAACCATCTGCATAGTAAAGCAGAGCAATGCGAGCCGAGCGGTTAGGATCGTACTCGATTGACTTTACACGAGCTGGTACACCGTCTTTATTTCTCTTGAAGTCGATCAAACGCAGTTTGCGTTTGTGACCACCTCCACGGTAGCGCATGGTGAGGTGACCCTCATTGTTGCGACCGCCGGTAGAGCGCTTGCCGACCGTAAGAGACTTTTCTGGTGTACGAGCAGTGATGTTATCAAATACACCAATAATTTTGTGTCTTTGCCCCGGTGTTGTGGGCTTCAATTTTCTTACTGCCATTTGTTTTTATTAAAGATTACTATAGAAATCAATAGTTTGTCCCTCAGCGACGGTAACGACAGCCTTCTTGAAGGCGGCCACTTTGCCACGCTGAATACCGCGCTTGGTGTAGCGCATTTTCTTCTTACCTTCGTAGTTCATGGTGCTCACGCCGGTAACCTTGACGTCGTAGAGTTTCTCAACGAGGTCCTTGATTTGCGTCTTATTGGCATCGGGAGAGACCTTGAATGTGAATCGGTTAGTAGCTTCGCTAATAGCGTTAGCCTTCTCAGAAACGATAGGAATAATAGTGATATTCATTGTTATTACCTCCTGTGTGATTAGAATCTGTTAATAATATCAACGCTGCTCTCGGTCATCACCAAAGCCTTGTTGTCAAGCACGCGATAGGTGTTGAGGTCAGAAGCAGAAATCACATATACGTTCTCCACGTTACGAGCCGACAGATAGACGTTTTCGTTTTTCTCATTGAGCACGAGAACGATTTTCTTGTCAGCGATATTGAGGTTCTTCGTGAAGTTCACGAAGGTCTTAGTCTTAGGAGCATCAAATTGCAGGTCTTCAACCACGAGAATCTGGTTGTTTTGAGCCTTAAACGTTAAAGCCGACTTGCGAGCAAGCTCTTTCACTTTCTTATTGAGCTTGAAGCTATAGTTGCGAGGACGTGGACCGAACACGCGACCACCACCCACCATCAGAGGCGAGTTGATATCGCCATGACGAGCGCCGCCGCCACCTTTCTGTCGGCCGAGCTTCTTGGTTGAGCCTGAAATTTCGCTTCTTTCTTTCGATTTATGGGTACCTTGACGCTGGTTTGCGAGGTACTGTTTCACAGTGAGATAAACAGCGTGTTCGCTGGGGTTCTCGATGCCGAAAACGGCGTCGTTGAGTGTTACCTTTCTCCCTGTTTCCTGTCCGTTGATGTTATATACTGCGAGTTCCATTATTTCACAATTGATAAGATTGAACCTTTGCATCCTGGCACACTGCCCTTAACGACGAGCAGGTTGTTTTCAGGAAGAACTTTAATAATCTGAAGATTCTGAACGGTAACACGTTCGTTGCCCATTTGGCCAGCCATGCGCATGCCCTTGAACACCTTAGCGGGATAAGAGCAAGCACCAATTGAACCGGGAGCGCGATAGCGGTCGTCCTGACCGTGAGTTTTGTCACCCACGCCACCGAAACCGTGACGTTTCACGACGCCCTGGAAACCTTTACCCTTTGAAGTACCGATCACGTCGACAAAAGCAGTGTCGTTGAAGAGTTCGACGGTAATAGTGTCGCCCAGTTTGTAATCGCCTTCAAAATTTTTGAACTCGGCCAAGTGTCTTTGTGGTTTCACACCAGCTTTCTTGAAGTGTCCGGCTTCGGGCTTGGTAGTGTGCTTGTCTTTCTTTTCCTGATAGCCAAGCTGCAAAGCTTCGTAACCGTCTTTTTCAATGGTTTTAACTTGAGTGACAACACAAGGACCAACTTCGATAACAGTGCACGGCACGTTCTTGCCGTCGGCACTGAACACGGATGTCATTCCGATTTTCTTTCCTAATAATCCTGGCATTTCTCTAAATTTTTTAGTTTAAACTTAAATCACAATTTAGTTGATAATCGTCTTGAGAATCGACTATACTTTAATCTCTACTTCCACACCGCTGGGCAATTCAAGCTTCATGAGAGCGTCGACGGTCTTAGCAGTTGAGCTATAGATGTCGATGAGACGCTTGAACGACGAGAGTTGGAATTGTTCACGCGACTTTTTGTTGACAAAAGTCGAACGGTTCACGGTGAAGATGCGTTTGTGCGTGGGCAGGGGAATAGGACCGCTCACGACAGCGCCTGTAGACTTCACAGTTCTAACGATTTTCTCGGCCGACTTGTCAACCAAGTTGTGATCGTAAGATTTCAATTTAATTCTAATTTTTTGGCTCATATTTGTAATAATAAAATTTTTATTTCAATAATTCAACGCGTCCGCCACAGTCGGCCAGCACCTTCTCAGCGATTGAACGTGCCACCTCGGTGTAGTGCGAGAACGACATGGTCGATGTAGCTCGTCCCGAAGTGATGGTTCTCAGCGCTGTCACATAACCGAACATCTCGGCCAGGGGAGCGATAGCCTTGACGATGCGGGCACCGCTACGGCTGCTCTCCATACCTTCCACTTGTCCGCGACGCTTGTTCAAGTCACCGATCACGTCGCCCATATTCTCCTCGGGGGTGACCACCTCCACCTTCATCATGGGCTCCATGAGCACCGGGCCTGCCTGGGCACATGCCTTGCGGAAGGCCGACTGGGCACAGAGCTCGAACGAGAGTTGGTCGCTATCCACTGGGTGATAAGAGCCATCGAGCAGGGTAACTTTGAGTTTCTCGACAGGATAACCTGCAAGAACGCCGTTGCGCATAGCGGTCTGGAAACCTTTCTGCACTGCGGGAATGTATTCCTTGGGCACATCGCCACCTTTCACCTCATCGATGAACTGGAGGCTACCCTCAAAGTCGCTGTCAACGGGTTCAACGCGAACGATGATGTCGGCAAACTTGCCTCGGCCACCGGTTTGCTTCTTGAAGACCTCGCGCAGTTCCACAGGACGAGTAATGGCTTCCTTATAGGTCACCTGAGGACGTCCCTGGTTGCATTCCACCTTGAATTCACGACGCAAGCGGTCAATAATAATATCAAGGTGAAGCTCGCCCATACCGCGAATGATGGTTTGGCCGGTCTCCTCGTTTGACTCAACCTGGAAGGTGGGGTCTTCTTCAGCAAGTTTCTGAAGGCCAACGCCCAGTTTGTCAATATCCTTTTGAGTCTTAGGTTCGACAGCGATACCCAGCACGGGATCGGGGAAGTCCATAGCTTCGAGCACGATGGGTTTGTTCTCGGCACACAGGGTGTCACCTGTGCGAATGTCCTTGAAACCCACTCCGGCACCAATGTCACCGCAGCCAATCACCTCCATGGGGTTCTGATGGTTGCTGTGCATTTGGAACAAGCGCGAGATGCGCTCCTTCTTACCGGTGCGAGAGTTGAACACGTAGGAACCTGCATCGAGCTTACCCGAATAAACGCGGAAGAATACCAAACGGCCCACATAGGGGTCGGTGGCAATCTTGAACACGAGTGCGCAAAGGGGTTCTTCGAAGGTGGGTTTGCGTGACTCCACCTTGTCGGGGTTGTCGATGGCGTGGCCTGTAACCTCGGCAGCATCGGCAGGACTGGGCAGATAAGCGCACACTGCATCGAGCAGTGGCTGAACGCCTTTATTCTTGAATGAGCTTCCACACAGCATGGGCACAATTTCCATGGCAAGGGTAGCGTTGCGCAGAGCACGCTTAATCTCGTCGACGGTAATGGTCTCAGGCGCATCGAGATACTTCGACATCAAGTCATCGTCAAATTCGGAGATAGCCTCAAGCATCTTGTCGCGATAGGTCTCGCATTCCTCGAGCATGTCGGCAGGAATCTCGTCGACGTCATACTCGGCACCCATGGTTTCGTCGTGCCAGTAGAGGGCCTTCATCGTAATCAGGTCGGCAATACCCTTAAAGTTCTCCTCGGCCCCGATGGGGAGCTGAATGGGACAGGGATTTGCGCCCAGGATGTCGTGAATTTGACGTGCAACCTCAAAGAAATTGGCACCCGAGCGGTCCATCTTGTTGACATAGGCAATGCGCGGCACATTATACTTATCGGCCTGACGCCAAACGGTCTCGCTCTGAGGCTCCACGCCGCCCACTGCACAGAAGGTAGCGATAGCGCCATCGAGGACGCGGAGGGAACGCTCCACCTCGACTGTAAAGTCAACGTGTCCCGGAGTGTCGATGAGGTTGATTTTGAATTTCTCGTCGTTGTAGTTCCAGAATGCCGTAGTAGCAGCCGAGGTGATAGTGATACCCCTCTCCTGCTCCTGCACCATCCAGTCCATCGTAGCGGCACCGTCGTGCACTTCACCAATCTTGTGAGTGAGACCGGTGTAGTACAGGATTCGCTCCGACGTGGTAGTCTTACCGGCATCAATGTGAGCCATGATGCCAATGTTGCGCGTGTATTTTAACTGTGTGTCGGCTGACATTTATCGCAAATGATTAGAATCTGAAATGAGCGAATGCGCGGTTAGCCTCGGCCATGCGGTGCATGTCCTCTTTGCGCTTGAAAGCGCCACCCTGCTCATTGTAAGCGTCAATAATCTCAGCGGCGAGCTTGTCGGCCATAGTTTTGCCGCCACGCTTGCGTGCGAAGTTAATAAGATTCTTCATTGAAATCGACTCTTTGCGGTCGGGACGAATCTCGGTAGGCACCTGGAAGGTAGCACCGCCAATTCGGCGAGACTTGACCTCAACTTGAGGAGTAACCTTCTCCAAGGCAGCTTTCCAGATCTCGAGAGGAGTCTTCTCTTCTTTCTCCATCTTCTTGCCCACCAGGTCGAGGGCACCGTAGAAGATTGTGTAAGAAGTGTTCTTCTTACCATCATACATCAGGTGATTCACGAATTTAGTTACGCGCACATCACCGAACTTAGGATCGGGCAGAATGATCCGTTTTTTGGGCTTAGCCTTTCTCATTGTTAATTAAAATTGTAGTTTTTGTCTGCTTGGTTGTTGCTTCTTTGTTCTTCAGCAGTCCAACGCTTTGGACGCTTACTCAACCTGTTGTTCATCAATCCAATAAAATCAAAAACTAAGTTTTTAAAATTTTTGTTTTTAGTAATTGAACCGTGTTACTTTTTAGATTCCTTAGGACGCTTGGCGCCATATTTGGAACGACGCTGAGTGCGACCGGCAACGCCAGCGGTGTCTAAAGTACCGCGAACGATGTGATAACGCACACCAGGAAGGTCCTTGACGCGTCCGCCACGCACCATCACGATCGAGTGTTCCTGCAGGTTGTGGCCCTCACCGGGAATGTAAGAGTTCACTTCTTTGCCATTGGTCAAGCGGACACGTGCAACCTTACGCATAGCCGAGTTAGGCTTTTTAGGCGTAGTTGTGTAAACACGGACGCAAACACCACGGCGCTGAGGACAAGAGTCGAGCGCAGGCGACTTGCTGGTATCTTCCAGAGCAGTACGGCCTTTTCTTACTAATTGCTGAATTGTAGGCATCTTAGTTCTGTTTTACGTTTAATTTTTTGTTAATAAAAAAGTTTATTTAGCGCTTTTGGAGTCATTTCGCACACAATTTTCTCCCACTAAATCAATCATTTAGCGAAAGAAATTGCGGGTTTTTGGCCCAAAAGTGTTGCAAAGTTACGCACTAATTCCCTAATAACCAAATATTTTTAGCCTTCAAATGGCGCATAAAAAGGTCACGAAAAGCCCTATTAAAAAAAGAAAACGCCTAAACTGGTGATGTTCAGGCGGTTTAGAGTAAATGACGGCGGAAATTATTTAACATCGATTAGAAAGGTTTAATATTTTTTAACGCGACTCCATGTCGGTCTTTTTCGCTCAAAAGTAGCTTATCAGGGGGCAGTTGCCAGTCAATGCCAAGCTCAGGATCGTCAAAGCGCAAAGTCATCTCGCTATGCGGGGCATAGACGTTATCGACCTTGTACTGGAACTGAGCCAGGTCACTGAGCACCACAAAGCCATGTGCGAAACCGCGAGGAATGAAAAGTTGGGTACCCTGGGCCGCATCAAGAAGAACCGACACATGCCGGCCGAATGTAGGGCTGTCGCCACGCAAGTCGACCACGACATCCAGCACCCTACCCTGCGAGACCCGCACCAGTTTGGCCTGGCTCCACTCGCCTTGCTGGAAGTGGAGACCGCGCAACACGCCCTGTGATGAGAGCGATTCGTTGTCTTGAATGAAGTTGATTTTACCCACATGGGCTTCAAATTCTTCTTTCTTGAAAGTTTCGCAGAAATATCCACGCTCATCGCCAAAACGCTTGGGTTTGATGAGCCACACACCTTTAATATTTTGTTCGATAAATTCCATCAGTCTATTATTTTTGGCAAAGTTACTGCAAGCTGAGCGAAAATGCAACTTAGCCGGAAAAAAAAATTCAGGGCACCGATTGTGTGCCCTGAATCTATTGGGTTTCGCGCCTTCTTATATATATAAATAAGGTGTGGCAAGATGTCGCATCATCTATTTGAGCGCATTGAGCCACCACTTGCGCGCTTTCTTGTCCTTGAGAGCTTTCACACATTGAGTCAACCATGAGCCGATGGTCGCATCTTCTTCGGCCAGGTTCACCAGGCAGTTAGCCATGAGATCCTGATCGGGATTGGCGGCAAGCCAGGGTAAGGATACGTCAGCGTGTCGCAGGCACAAAGCCGAGCCCCACATGGCAACCATGGCCACGTTATAATCATCAGTACTGTTCGGTCGCGCATTCACCTTGTCGGCCCACATGGCCATGTTATTGACACGGGGCATATCGAAGGCGCTCACAGGCGTTTGCATCATCATGAGTACATTCATGCCATAGCCGTCATACTCACCCTTCACTGCGCGCACCATTTTCTCGTCGACCACCGGTTTTCCATCACGAGGTTCCGGCAGGCCGGCAG
This sequence comes from uncultured Bacteroidales bacterium, assembly GCA_946412245.1. Lineage (GTDB taxonomy): Bacteria > Bacteroidota > Bacteroidia > Bacteroidales > Muribaculaceae > Sodaliphilus. Next base: position 24,036 of record CAMKGM010000018.1, on the reverse strand, counting down.
GCCGGCTACCTCGGATCTCGATAGCAGTTGACTCGGGCGAAAGTTGCTGCAGCGTTCCGTCGCCTTTGATGATGAAACGGTTATAGATTGTTCCTTTCTTTTCGAAGGGACGCCCGCCACGCAGTGTGCTAAAGAATGTGTAGGCACGTTTCGCCTTGATGGTGTCGCCCGTCAGTTCGTAGGATATGGCATTTTTCGGTTCATATCTCATTTCGCGCTCACGGTCTATCACAAGGCTACGCACATCGCCCAAAATTCCGAGCAAGGCGCCATCCACGAAGTTGCCTTTCTTGTCAAGGGTCACAACATAGATCTCGTTCGGGAACCCATTGTTGCCGCGACCCACATAAAGGAATGCCACGCTAAAGAGGTTGCGGTGCTGGATATCGCTGATTTCCACTTTCACGGTATCAAGTGCTGCAGGGTTGTGCAGCAACACCTTGTCAAGCAGTTGGTGGGCCGTTGGTGCGGGTAGCGGTTGTTCAATATTAATTGTCTGCAAGTCAACACCGGCAATGGCATTAACGGCAAACGTTGCGACTGCAGCAGCCATAATCAGTTTTTTCTTCAAGCTATTCATCGAGCATTATCATTATTGAGACCTCTAGTAATAAAAATTTATAAGCCCTGTTTAGAGAGCCATTCCTTCCACCACTCGCGAGCGCTCTTATTCTTCATGAAATTCACCGATTCCTTGAGCCAAGCGGCCTCAAGGAACTCACCTTCATGCATTGCCGCTGAGATGAAACCAATGAGCAGCGGTTTTCCATCATTAGCGACTTGTTTCAGGAAGGGCTCGCCAACGCGCAGGCCCAATGAGGTACTCCAGCGAGCGAACTCAATGACATTAAGCGTGTTTTGGTTCATCGTGGGATTGTCACCGGCATCATCAACGAGTGTCAACGCATCGGCCGCCATGGCGTTCATGGCTTCCATATCTAAACCGGCACTCACAGGGCGATGAGCCATTGCGAGAATCTTTGAGCCAAATAGGTTGAACAAACCCTCGACCTGGCCGGTCACGGGTTCTCCGGAGCCGGTATCTCCATGGCTTTCAGTAGCAACCGACACGATGGGCAGCTGGGTAAACACACCATCGGGAGCGATGAGATAACTGCTTGTCACAGTGCCCAACTGATTGAAATACTGCTGGCCTTTTTTCGACGTGCCGTAACGATAGGTGCGCTCCATTTTGAGCGTATCACCCACAATGCTAAAGGGGAGGTTCGGATTGGTTTCATAGTAATAGCCCTCGGGCAAATCCAGCTTCAACACTTGGGCATCACCACTGTAGCCCAGCATCATGCCATCAATGGCATTCCAGCCCTTGTCGAATGACATGGCATAGATTTCGGTGTTCATTTGGGTGCTCAAGCGCCCCACATAGAAGAATACCACCTTGATGCCATTTTTGCGTTCTTGCATGTCGGCCACTTCCACATCGACTTTTTTAAGTACATCCAGATTGTGCATAAACACCTTGCCCATGATGGAAGGAGCCTCGGTTTTGGGAAGCGCAGCCCCCAAATAGTTCTTGAGGTCGACTGCAGCATTTGCGTTCATCGCCATCAATGTGAGGGCAACAAACAGAATCTTCATAAATCTTGTCGGTTTCATTTCATTATCTGATTTGGTTTTTATTTAAGTTTTTATAATCGCAAAAGTAAGCAATTATCTTGAAAGTAACGAAAAAAAGTTACTGATACTTGGTAAAATTGTATTTATCGCGAAGCTCGGCCTGACGTTCAGGCGATTGAGCCTTAAAATAGCGACGCCAGCCCGGGCAGAAGTTGATGTGCCAGCGCCAAAAGCGTCCGAGTGCCGACTGGGGTTTCCGGTCGTAATGGGCTCTAAACTTGCAATTTTCGCATGCGTGTGCCATAATTCAAAAAGTTATTGATTGAGTGAATAAAATAAGTTTGCGTTAGTGTTCCAAGTCGGTAAATCAGCGCTTGGACAGGGTGAAGGTGTATTTCAATCCTCCAGTATCGGGGATAGAAGCGGTAATTGTGCCACCGTGCTGCTCCACAGCATTCTTGACGATGGCAAGCCCCAGTCCGGTTCCGCCCAATTCACGACTGCGTCCCTTGTCGACACGGTAGAAACGCTCAAAGATGCGTTTCAAGTGCTTGGCATCTATGCCTTGCCCATTGTCGCTAAAGGTAAATTCCCAGTATTTATCGTGATCGTGGACATCGATTTCTACGGTGGTGCCGTCGCCGGCATAATTAATGGAATTATCGAGCAGATTGCGGAACACGCTATATAGCAGCGAGTTGTTTCCACGCACCACAACGCTTGAGGGCAAATAGTTTTTGACTGTCATGTGCTTGCGATAGACGGCAAGTGCACTCTCTTGAACCACTTCGGCCACCAGTTTCGAGACATCGACCCGCTCTCTGGTGAGCACTTCGCTGGCATAGTCCATTCGGTTCAGGATTGAGATGTCCTGCAACAGCGCCGACAGACGCTGAGACTGAGCGAGGGTTCGCTCTAAAAATCGTCTTTTGAGATCTTCGTCAATCTTAGGATTCTCAAGCAGAGTCTCGGTATAGCCCATGATACTTGCCACCGGTGTTTTGAATTCGTGCCCGATGTTTTGTGTGAGTTCGCGTCGTGTCTTGGCCTGTTTCACTTCTTGTTCTTGCGCAATGCGCTCATCCATGCGTCGTGCGTAACGATGCAGCAAGTATCCTAAAATAATTGCAATAATGATGGCAAAAATGAGCAGATGCCAGTCGAAGTGCGAGGGTATGCCATAATTTGAGGAACGGTCAAAGTCGTCAAAAACCAGGAAGAAACCGGCATATAACAAGAAGATGGTCAACACAGTGAGAAACATCTTCTTACCCTCAGTGAGTTTCGTTATCCATTTCATCGCAACATGAATCTATTTGGTTTTTAAATCAATCAGTCGCGGAAGGTAGCCGACAGCGATAGTTGTCGATGCTCAATGATTACCGGCCTCGAACACGTAGCCATAGCCCTGGCGTGTCACGATGTGATGGGCATATTGGCCCACTTTTTTGCGTAGTCGGGTGATGTTCACGTCGACGGTGCGATCAGTCACCACCACGTTAGGCGGCCACACGCGGCTAATCATCTCACTACGACTGAACACCTCGCCCTGATGGCTCAGCAGCAAGTGCAGGAGTTGATACTCGGTCTTTGTGAGCGAAACAGTGGCGCCATCAACGGTCACCGACTTGCTGCGGGTGTGCATCAACAAACCGTTATATTGCAGTACCTCGTCATCGCCGGTTGCAGCCGACGTGCGCTCAAGGACAGCATGGACGCGCGCCATTACCTCCTTGATTGAAAAGGGCTTGGCCACATAGTCATCGCAACCCAGCGCGAATCCCTGAAGCAAATCGGCTTCAGCATCCTTAGCCGTGAGGAAAATGATGGGGACTTGACGCGTTCGGTCATCGGCTTTGAGTTGCCGAGCAAGCTCAAAACCGTTCATGCCGTCCATCATCACATCAAGCAGCAACAGGTGATAGTTGGCCACTCCTTTTTCAAGAGCCTGCGCCGCTGAGTAGACAGCATCGGCTTCATAACCGGCCTGCGTAAGGTTAAAGACTAAAATCTCGCACAGGTCGCGCTCATCGTCGACCACCAGAATTTTTCGTTTTTCTTTCATGCCACAAATATAGCGATTTTCCCTGAAAAAACAATTACGGACGCATTTTTATTTGTGAAGATAAGGCACAAACGCTACCTTTGCAGTATAATTATAATAATTGATTAATAATGATAAAGAGAATATCATCATTTGGACTGATGTCAATGCTGACGCTCATCATGGCGGCAGTACCCGCTCTGCGTCAGTGGCGCACTGTAACCCAACCCGACGGCAGTAGCCTGGAACTGATGCTTGTGGGCGATGAAAACCTACATTACTACATCACGCGCGACCATGTGCCGGTTGTGACCATTGACGGCTCCACCTACTGCTACGCGCAGGTGCATGATGGTCTGCTTGCAAGCAGCGGCATCATAGCGCATGAGGCGGCTATGCGTTTACCTGAAGAGATGATGCAAGCCGGCAGTAGCTCGGTTCAGCGTGCACGCGCGCCACGCATGGCACGCGCCAAGCGCGTCAGCGGTCGCAAAGTGGGCACTCCGGGCGGCAACTTCACCGGCTCTAAACGCGCCATCGTGATACTCGCCCGCTTCAGCGACAAAGCCTTCTCAACCGGCGAGGATGAGACTCGCGTATTTTATAACGATATGCTCAACCTGCCGGGGTTCAACACGGCAGGGGCTGCAGGTAGCGTACACGATTACTTCAGCGACATGAGCCGAGGCGTTTTTGACCTGCAATTCGACATCTACGGCCCCGTGAAGGTGAGCAATAGCGCCACCTACTACGGCGGGCCATCGCCCTTGTTCGGAGGCTTTGATTATGCCGGCGACTTCATCACCGAGGCCATCGTGAAAGCCGATGCCGAGAACGATATTGACTGGACCACCTACGACTGGGATGGCGACGGAGAGGTAGATCAAGTATTCGTGCTCTACTCCGGTTTCGGACAGGCCACCGGTGGCCCGACAGGCACCATTTGGCCCCATGCCTGGACCCTTGACGAAGCCCGTGATGCCAATGCCGGCGGCAATGGGCACATCAGCCGCGACGGGGTACAGATTAACCAGTATGCCTGCGGCAATGAGCTATATAGCAGTTCCGGTACCACACGCATGGGCATGGGAGTGTTTTGCCACGAATTTTCGCACTGTATGGGTCTGCCCGATATGTACGACACCAAGTATGGCGGCAACTACGGCATGGGCGACTGGGACCTGCTCGATCACGGCAGCTACAACGGGCCTAACGGCATCGGCGAGTGTCCTGCAGCATGGACCGGCTACGAGCGCAACTTTGCCGGGTGGCTACCCTACACCACTCTCAAGCCCGGCGACATCATCACCGGCATGAAAGCGCTGACCGAAATTGACGGCAAGGCCTATGTCATCTATAACGACGCGCACCCTGACGAATACTACCTGCTTGAGAACCGCCGCAAAATTTCTTGGGACAAATATGTGCCTGAGGAGGGCCTGCTCATTGTGCACGTTGACTACGACCCCGTGTTGTGGGAAAACAATGTGGTGAATACTGAAGGGACTTTCAATCAAAGCGATGGCTACACGACCGACTTCACTAACGACCATCCGCGCATGACCCCCTTCCACAAACTGCGCAGTCTGCAAAACGACACCTACTACGACACCTACCCCATCATCTCCTCGAAACTCCACATTGACAGTCTCACTGACCGTTCCAACCCCGCCGCCACACTCTACAACCCCAACACCGACGGCTCGTTGCTCATGCACAAGCCCATCAGGCACATTGCTAAGGCTGCCAACGGCGACATCTCATTTGTGTTTATGGAAGGTCAGTCACCGGCCTACGACCGAGGCGACATCAATGCCGACGGAATGGTGAATGTGAACGACATCACCGCACTCATCAACATGGTTTTGGGCTTTACCTCCACCGATTACTACGGTGGTTGCGACCCCGATATCAATAGTGATGGTGCCGTTAACGTCAACGATGTGACACTATTGATATCGCTTGTGCTGGGTTTAAATAACAACCTATTATAAAGTATTTATGACCGATTTGGGCTAAACAATTTTGCCCATCTTTGCCTCAATCACATTCACTGAGTATCCGCATAATCGCTCACACTCACGAATGATGTCCATAAACAAGGAGCCCGACATGTAGCTGTGTTCTTTCTCGTTGATGCGTTTCATGTTTTTCGCTCTCATTGTAATCAAGCATTCATTGATTTCATTCTCAAGTTTGATGACCCTCACCATAGTCAACTCGCCACGACGTCCGTTGATCACATCACCCATTTCCACCATCAGGCGATTCATTTGATTGAGCATCTTGGAGACGTCAGCATTCTGATTGTCAGTAAATTTCACATCTGAATCTTTGTAACTTTTCAAGATGTGGCTAATTCCTTGACAGGCATCGGCAATGCTTTCCAATTCATTGATTTCACGGAGCATTTGCCTGACTTTTTCCTTTGACGACATGCTCAAGCGTTCTTCGCTCACTTGTTCAAGGTATTGTGCAATCGACATCTCAGTGCTATCCACATATTCTTCATCTTTATCAATCTGTTCTTGCAGCGCGTTAAATTGCTTGCTATCTTCGACTTGCAGCAATTGTCTCATTTTTTCAAACATTTGCTGAATGCGGGTAGCCAGGTAAAGCACCTCGCGCTGTGCCTGCAAAACCAGTATTTCAGGCGTCTTGATAAGGTTGGCATCAATATATTTCAGTCTGGTTTTTGACTTGCGGCCGGAACCGTCTTTAATCAACACGCAACACAGCTTGGCAATTTTAGGAATAAAGCCAATGAGCAACAGTGTGTTGGTCACATTAAAACAAGTGTGGAACAGTGCCAAGACCACCGAGAGTTTCTCGCTCTGCCCGGGCATATTCGGGTCATAACCCGCCACATCACACACCATATTGACAAAGGGGAAAAATACCGCAAGCACCCACATGACACCTATCACATTAAACAGCAAGTGGGCAAGAGCTGCTCTTCGCGCTTGCACTTGCGTGCCAAGTGCCGCCAAATTGGCCGTTGCGGTAGTTCCGATATTCTCGCCCATCACCAGCGCAATACCCAAATAGATGGGCATAACACCCGACGAGCACAGCATGATGGTCAACGCCATTACCGCTGCCGACGACTGCACGATGCAAGTAATGATGGTTCCTATCGCTAAAAACAGCAAGATTGACGAGTAACTTGATGTGTTGAATGACGAGAAGAACGAAACTACTGCCTCGTTATTGGCCAAATCAAGCGACTTGCCGGCAGCGCTCAATAGTACCAGCGACAGAAAGATGAATGCCACACCGTAGATGAAATCGCCCACAAGCCGATGTCGCCGCCAGTAGATGAGCAGAATCCCTATGAAGAAGCCCGCATAAACCACCACACTCAAGTCCACATTGTAACCAAATGACATAATCCATGCGGTGAGGGTGGTGCCTATGTTGGCTCCCATGATTATGGAGATTGCTTGAACAAGGGTGAGCAGGCCGGCATTGACAAATGAGACTGTCATTACCGTTGTTGCCGACGATGATTGCACCGCACAGGTCACCACAGTGCCGGTGAGCATTCCCAGGAAACGGTTTGACGTCATCGTGCTCAAGATGTGACGCAACTGCGGTCCGGCAAGTTTCTGCAGAGTTTCACTCATCATCTTCATGCCATAGATAAGTAGTCCCAATGCACCCAGTAACTGGATGGCGGTAGTCATGTAATTTGGTGTATTTTCCATATTCTTCAGTTAGTCATTTACATTTCCAGTGCAAAGTTATGACCAATTCAAGAATAAATAGGAAACGTTTCAATTACAATGTAATAACAATTGCGCTACAATGCAATGACAATTGCGCTACGATTATATTTCACCCACCGCAAACCAATTGACACACATTTGATTCACGGGCAATGAAAGCAACGGGGCGAGAGCAATATTGCCCCCGCCCCGCCGGTTCTTTAGTCTGAGATTCAGCTCAAATGAGGTTCAACCAATAGGTCGATTTTATTTTGCGATGTACTTCTTGCCGTTGTGGATGTAGATGCCTGCCGGCAGATTAGAGCCATCGAGTTTCTGGCCCATGAGGTTGTAATAGGCACCGTCGGTAGCAATAGCGGCCTTCACATCCTCGATGGCTGTGCTGGTCGACTCGGTATAGGTGTAGTCAATCTTGGTCACAGGCAGGTCGATAGCGGTTCCGCAACCCAGCATTGCAGTAGCTTTGGGGAAGTCCTCCGTGTCCTTGTAGGTCAAGAAGCTCACCGTGTTGTTAGTGAACGTCATGGCGCGGTTGCGCAGGCCCGAACTGTAGAACTGCGTGTCAAAGCTGCTCTCAGTGCAGTTGTCATCGTCTTGCGCATCCATCACTACTGTCACCAGCACGCTCTTGCCGGGCTCAATGGCCACGGGGTTGTTACTCAAGTCAAATTCCAATTCGCCATCGTCGCCGTACACATCCAGCAACGAATACTCGAACTCTCCGTCCAACACCGGGTTAGTCTCGTCGAAGTCAAAGAACTGCTTCACATTCTCAACGACGGCAAAGGCATTGGCATCAATGTTCTGGACATAAACCTTCACATCACGCACCATATCCTCAAAGCTCTCGTTATGGTAGCGATAAGTGAGTTTGGTGAGTTTCACATTGCTCTTTCCTGTGAAATCGGCCAGATCGTCGGCTGTGTAAATCATCTGCGAACCCGTGTGAGCCACATAGAATGTGGTGGGAGCCGAGTCAAAGAATGAGCCCTCGACCATAGCGGTTGCGCCATCATAGTCGCCCACGGTTACTGTTCCGTTAAGCACATCTTGCGCGTTCATTGACAGTGCAAGCATTGCAGCTGCCATCATCATGTAAGTTTTCTTCATAAGCGTTTGTTTTTAAATTTGTTAAACGAAATAAATAATATTCTTGTAGCAAAATTACAAAAAATCGCTGAAAATCGTTAACATTTCAGTATATTTTTTCACCATTTATGCAATAACATTCAGAAAAGCAGCCATTCATGCGACAACATAGAACAACTGAAGCAAGTTTTTAGCCGAAACGTTTGCACAGGTCAAGGAAAATGACGAAATTTGCCATAATACAGCGTTTTCACTATTTATATCTATTTATGAACACACGCAACATAATTTTCTTTGACGACAACGATGTGAGGAAAAATCTCCTCCCCATCACTTATACCCGCCCCATTGCCAAAATCAGGCTGGGCATCACCACCATTGAGGAAAAATGGGCCACGATGCTGGGCGTGAGCAACTATTCTTATCTCACCGCCTCGTATTTGAAAGCCAAGTTCCCACTGACGGCGCGTCGCTACAACCTGATGATAGCCGGACATATTATCCCGACACCTGAGATTGCCGAGCTCACCATGAAACTGAATCTGGGCGAGGCACTGTGCTATGGCGACCAGCTCATTGCCTTCTATGGCTCGGCGCGAGGCTTTGACCAGCGCAAGTTCACCCGCACCATCACGCCCAAAAAAGCACCTGTCACCATTCAGTACCTTTACCACATTTTTGAGGCCAACGGCCAAGTGCTGAAGCAAGACTTCGAGATGTTGACAGCAGGCAGGCAGTCGGCCCCCATTTCAGCAACCAATACTGTGGTGGGTGACCCCAACCGAATTTTCATTGAAGAGGGGGCAAGCGTGGAGGGCGCGTTCTTGAACACCCGCGAAGGCCCCATCTACATCGGCAAAGACGTTGAGGTGATGGAAGGCGCATGCATCCGCGCTCCGTTTGCCGCCTGCGACCATGCCAAGGTGCGTATGGGTGCCAAAGTCTACGGAGCCACCACACTGGGACCGCATTGCAAAATTGGCGGTGAGGTGGAGAACACCGTGATGATTGGCTACAGCAACAAGGCGCACGACGGCTTCATTGGCGATGCCGTGATTGGCGAGTGGTGCAACATAGGCGGCGGAACCACCGCGTCAAACCTCAAGAACGACTATGGCGAAATCAAACTTTGGAACTATGGCGCCAAGCGCTTCATGCGCACCGGATTGCAGTTCTGCGGGCTGATTATGGGCGACCACTGCAAAACCGGTGTTAACTGCATGATTAATACCGCCACCGTACTGGGCGTGGGGGTCAACATTCATGGAGCCGGATTCCCCCGAAACTTCGTCGCATCGTTCATGGAGGGCGGTAGCACCGCCGGCTTCAAAGACGTGAAACTCGATGCATTCTTTGCCCTGGCCGAGCGCGTCATGGCCCGACGCGGACTCAAGCTCACACAGGCCGACCGCGACATCTACACCGCCATCCACGAGATGTCGAAGCGCTATAAATAAACTTATCGCAAAAACATTCAACTACCTCAATATGAAAAAGTACTTATTCATCCTACTCGCCATGGCACTCATGGTTCCCGCCGTCTCGGCACAAAAAAGTTTTACCCGCAAGAACGGCAAAGCTTCTCAAAAGGTGGAGCAGAAAGCAGCCATCACCACTGCCACCAAGGGCAAGAAAAAGACCAAAAAGGTGGCAAGTGCCACCACTGCCAAGGTTGCTACTAAACCCTATTTTATCGTTATATCCAAGAAAGCCCTCAATCTGCGCGTGTACAAGGCTGAGAATGGTGACACTACGCTCGTGCAACAGTTTGACGCTTGCCTGAGTAAGAACTTGGGCAACAAGCAACGCAAGGGCGATATGCGCACACCCGAATCTCCGGCCGGCAAGCCGTTCAAAATCACTCAGATACAAGATGCCTCAACCTGGCGACACGATTTCAATGACGGTCGCGGCAACATCAAGGCCTACGGGCACTGGTTCCTGCGCTTGCTCACTCCCGGGCACAGCGGCATAGGCATTCATGGTAGCACTAACAACGAGAGCAGCGTGCCCGGCCGTGCCAGCGAGGGTTGCATCCGCCTGCGCGATGCCGACATCATTACCCTCAAGGAGAAGTATGCCTATGTGGGTATGCCCGTTATCATCAAGGCCGAGGGCCAAGGCCTACTCCCCTTTGAGACCGAATAAAAAAGTGCTAAAGCAATAAACCATGTTCGGTTTCACAAGTCAAACGCATTGTAAATCATATTTTAACCATTAAAAAATATAGCAATTATGAAAAATCTGAAATCAATCCTCATCACAGCCGCTTGCGCAATGCTGTTCAGCGTGATGGCATGGGCCGACGCTCAAGTGGTAGTGACCGGCACCAACGTGCGACTGCGCCTCGCCCCATCACTCAACTCGCAAACACTCACCTACAACAATGGCGTGAACGTGCATCCCAAGAAAGGCGAGAAACTCACCTGCACCGGCAAGACCGGCGACTTCTATCAGGTAATCTACAAGGGTCAAAAGGTGTACATCTCCAAACAGTTCGCTAAACCCGTGAGCACCACTAAGGCTCCATCGCCTGCCGCATCGAGCAGCCAGCGCTATATCGTGGTGACCGGCACCAACGTGCGCCTACGCATGTCGCCCTCGCTCAATGGCAAGGTCTACCCCACCAACGCCAACCCCGTTTATCCCAAGAAGGGCGAGCGCATCAAATACATGGGCGATGCCGGCGACTTCTACAAGGTGAACTACAACGGCAACTATCTGTACATCTCCAAGCAGTTCTCACGTCTTGAATAATGCCGCTATGAGACACACGCTATTGATAGCCACAGCCTTGTTGCTCATGGCTTGCTCGGGTAGCAAGACCGACGAGGGCAGTAAGAGCGCTGAGAGCACACCACAGTCGGTGGCCGGAACTCCTAAGGATGCCGCGAAGGTCTATACCGATGCCAAGTTTGACCAAAGCAAGTCGTTCATCGTCATCTCCAAGAAGGAGTTGCGGCTCTATGTCTATGCCGACATCAACGGCGACACCACTCGCATAGCACACTTCCCCGTGTGCCTGAGCCGCAACAAGGGCCAAAAGGAGAAAGCCGGCGATATGCGCACACCCGAGAGTGAGCCCGGCAAACCGTTCACCATCAAGCAAATTCAGAATGCGAGCGACTGGCACCACGACTTTGGCGACGGCCGCGGCGACATCTTGGCCTACGGTAACTGGTTCCTGCGTTTGGAAACGCCCTTTAGCGGCATCGGCATCCACGGCAGTACCAACAACGAGAACACAGTTCCGGGCCGCGACAGCGAGGGGTGCATCCGCCTGCGCGATGCTGATATCATCACGCTCAAGGAGAACTACGCCTATGTGGGCATGCCTGTCATCATCAAGGCCGAGGACCAAGGACCTCTCCCCTTCGAGAAATAAACCGATTGCGTCTGATAAGCTCCAACCATCATACTGCGCCTCACCCATTCACGGTGAAGCGCAGTTTTTTCTCCCGCACCACTTGAGCGAGCCTCACCGCCAGCCCAGCATTTATCCCAATTCGGTCATTAGGATGTCTTATTGCCTAGCGAAAAGACACTCGTCTTCTACTCTACTTATTTACACTATATAAACGCCAGAAATGGGTATTTTCAAGTGGAGTTTATAAAAATACTCCGTAAGTTAATGCCCGTTTTCAAAAAATATTCTATATTTGCAATCTCTATATGAAACATATGAAACCAATTAGTGAAACCATTAGCGAAATTGGTGGCATCGTCTGCACATCCGAATTGTCTAAAGCCGAATATAAAAGGCTCAGGCGTGCCATAAAAAAAGGTGAAGTCATCAAACTTCGTCGTGGAGTTTATGCATCTGCATCTTCTTTGATGAATACAATGATTGATGTTGAGCGTGTTGTGCCTGATGGAGTGGTTTGCCTGTATAATGCTTGGGTCTATCACCAATTGTGCACAACAGTGCCACCTGCATTTTGCATTGCCATTGAAGCAAAGCGTAAAATCAATATTGCCAACGAAATTCCAATCAGCATATACTATTGGAAGAAAGAGTATTTAGAATTCGGCATTCAGCAATATACCATTTCACAGTTTCAAATCAGAATGACCAATCCCGAACGAAGCGTTTGTGATGCTATAAGGTACAGGAATAAAGTTGGGTTGGATATTTGCGCTGAAGTGGTCAGAAGCTATCTTGTTAGAAATGGACGAAACATCAGTCTGCTAATGGAGTATGCCAAAAAGCTTCGTGTGGCTAATATTTTGAATACTTATCTTGAAATTTCATTGCAATGAAAAAGAATATAAAAAACAGGGCAAAGTCAATAAGAACAAGGCTCCTTAACCTCAAAAAAACAACAAATCATCAATATATGTATCTTCTATCAAGATACTTTAATGAGAGATTGTTATATCGGGTGTCCGTAAGTGACTATCGCAATAATTTTGTTCTGAAAGGTGGGTCATTGCTATACGCTCTTGAGGGACTTGATACTCGTCCGACAGTGGATGTGGATTTTATGGCAGATCGGATAAGTCGAGACCGAGACCAGTTGGAGGATGTTTTTCGCAAGATATTGGTTATTCCTTGTGAAGAGGATGCTGTAACATTTGATGTAGCCCACTTGCTTTCTGAACCCATTACTATCGGGAATGAATATCCCGGCACAAGATTTTTTATCAAGGCGAGGATGGATACCATCGAACACAAAATGACAATAGACGTTGGATTTGGCGATGTCATCACACCATGCCCTGAAACCCTGGATTTCCCATTACTCCTACAAGACAATCCTGCTGTGAACCTAATGGCATATTCCATTGAGACTGTTATTGCAGAGAAATTTCACACAATGATTGACCGTGATGTGGCAAACAGCAGAATGAAAGATTTCTTTGATTGTTACATAATTTTGTCTTCTCACCAGAATATTGACAATGACATGTTACAAAACGCAATCTTTGCCACGTTCGACAACCGATCAATAACATTTAACCCGAATTTACAGCTATTCACAGAGCCGTTCTATGAAGATGAAGTTCGATTAAATCGTTGGAAATCATTTTTGAAGAAAATCAAGTGGAAAGAAGACATATCTTTTGCTGAAGTCATGAGAATCATTAGAGAGCGATTGCAGCCCATCTATTTAAAATATTGGCTCAACAAGTAGCGAGCAAGCCGTTTGATGTTCTGGATTTCTATCCATTTTTCTCGTACTTGTTGCCTGCTCCTTTTTCATTTATGACTTATTTCCTATCGAAAATAATCTCATAGCCTCACCCATTCACGGTGAAGCGCAGTTTTTTGGAGCTTATTATGGCTTAATGAGAATTTTTGTGTAACTTTGCATTACCTTTTGGCCGCCCTCCACTTGAGGACAGCTCACGGTCATCAGGGATTGCTATTATATAATCGCCCTGTGAGCAGGCACTACTAAACATTTTTAGGTATGAAAAAATTTTTCGTAATCATCTGCGTGGCTGTTTTAGGTATTGCAGCTGCACATGCCGAGAAAGGTCAGAAAGGTCTGGGTTTCAACGTGAATTACGGTACTGAAATCGAAAACTTCGGTCTCGGTGCAAAGTTCCAGTATTTCTTCACCGATCACCTGCGTGGCGAGGCTTCGTTCAACTACTTCTTCAAAAAGCACGAGACCTACATGTGGGATGTCAATGCTGACCTCCACTACCTCTTCAACGTCACCGATCGCTTCCACCTCTATCCCGTCCTCGGTCTCACCTTGGCCAACGCCAAGACTTCAGGCTTCGACGGTGTCACCAAGTTTGGTGCCAACATCGGTGGTGGTGCCGAGTTCGATGTGGCTAACGACTTCGCTGTCAACTTCCAGGTTCGCTACTCGGCCGTGAGCAAGATCGACCAGGCTGTGTTAACGCTGGGCGCAACCTACAGGTTCTAAAAAGCCCGTTCTTTTCATTACAACACAAAACATCAAGTCGAGGTGTGCCAGTTTATGGCTACACCTCGGCTTTTTTATACACATTCACAAAAATGCATCATTTTGCGCTAAATATGTTGTTTTCTCAATAAAAAAGATTAATTTTGCGTCAACTATAAACAACTATTGTCTACAATTTCATCATGATTAAAAAATTTACACTCTTATTAGTAGCAATGTGTTTGGGGGTTCAGGTGACCCACGCTGTGCCGGCCGACCCCAAACCATTCATTGTGACACAACCCGACGGGACCACCCTGACAATGGTCGCCGTGGGCGATGAGTTCCAGCACGGTTTCACGACCCTCGACGGTCTGACCGTGGAGAAAGGCAGCGACGGCTACGTCTATTACCGCACTGCCAATGGCTTGAGCCAGGTGAAGGCGCACGATGTTGCCGGCCGTAACACCGCCGAGGCCGCATTCATCAATGCCAACCTTGAACAACTGAACTTCGGCAAACAAATCACCGCACAGAGCAAGTTGCTGCGTGCCTCAGCCAGAAAGCGCGTCAACCGCGTAGGCACCACACAAGTGCCCACGCAGGGCAGCCCACGCGTGCCCATTCTGCTCATTGATTATCAAGACAAGAGGATGAGCAACACCAAGGCACAACTCGAGGAGCACTACAAGAATGGCGACAAGAGCGTGTATCAGTACTTTTACGACCAGTCTAACGGCCAGTATACCCCACAATTTGACGTGTACGGCATCTACACGCTCGACAGCAATCGCGAGGAATATGGCGGCAACGTGTATGTCAACGGCAACCGCTATGACAAAGGCTTGGGTCGCATGGTAGAGCAAGCCATCACAAAGGCTGGCGACGAAATCGACTGGAGCAAGTATGATAACGACGGCGACGGCGAGGCCGACGTGTGCATCGTAGTCTTTGCCGGTGTGGGTGAGGCACAAGCCTCATCGAGCGTGCCAGAATCCATCTGGCCCTGCCAGTGGTACCTCTCGTCGGCCGCCTACTTTGGCTACGGCGACATTGGCACTATGGAGCGCAACGGCGTGAGCATTGACCGATTCGGCGTGTTCAACGAGCTGAACGGCAGCAACGATAACGGCACGACGCTCGACGGCATCGGCACCTTCTGCCATGAGTTCTCGCACTGCCTGGGTCTGCCTGACTTCTACGATACCGACTACGGAGGCCACTACGGTATGGGCTACTGGAGCCTCATGTGCAGCGGCTGCTACAACGGCGTGCAAATCAGCGGCGACACACCGGTGGGTTATAGCGCTTACGAAAAGAACTTTATGGGCTGGCTCAACTACACCGAGGCCCAAGAGAACAACCAATACACCCTGCCCGTGTCGAACAGCGGCAACGACATGGCCGTGCGCATCAAGGCTCTAAACAACAACGAGTACTTCATTCTTGAAAACCGCCGCAAGCAGGGCTGGGACCAGTGCATTAGGGGCGAAGGTGTGCTCATCACCCACTTCACCTATATGGCCGACCGCTGGAGCGGCAACACACCCAACAACGAGGACGTGCAGCTTGCCACCATCATTCCCGCCGACGGCACATTCAGTTCCTACAATGAGAGCACCGACCCCTACGGCAAGAACAACCATGAGTTCACCGCCACCAGCAATCCCGCCATGATGGCCAACATGAGCGCAAGCGGAGAGCTCGCCGGCACTACAGGAGGCTACGGCACCATCAATAAACCTGTGACCGACATCACCATCAAGGCTGACGGCACCGCCACATTCTGGTACATGAAGAAAGCCTACGATGCCTTCACACCCGTGATGCAGCCCGCCGATGCCGCACAAGTGACCGGCACCGGATTCACCGCACAGTGGACCGACGAGACGGCCGACGAGAATGTTGAGTCGTACACCCTGTGGGTGGCGCAAGACGGACTCGCTTAC
This sequence comes from uncultured Bacteroidales bacterium, assembly GCA_946412245.1. Classification (GTDB taxonomy): domain Bacteria; phylum Bacteroidota; class Bacteroidia; order Bacteroidales; family Muribaculaceae; genus Sodaliphilus. The sequence continues at coordinate 7,787 of CAMKGM010000018.1, read as the reverse complement.
GACCCCGTGCTGCTGGAGGAAGCCAATTTCACGGCTACGCAAACGGCAAGCAGTGACGGCTACCTGACCAACGTAGCTTCATCATATCAAAACTATCTGCCCGCCGGGTGGACCTGCGGCAACAGCCTGTATGCCTACGATGGATGCATCCTCATTGGCGACAACATCCGCACCAAGTCTTACGACCTGCCCACCGGCTACGATAAGATTTCAGTGGTAATTAACGGCTACAATCTCTATGGCGACTACTACGGCAGCCCCACGGTCACCGTGACGGCCGAAGGAAGCACAGCAAGCAACTCATTTGAGATGAGTGACCAGGCCGACTACACCAGCGTGCTCAATGCCTCTGCCACTGAAGCAATCAGCATCGAAGGCAGCAACTACCCCGCCATTACGGGCATCAAAGTGTATGCCGGCGATGTAACCGAGCAAGCCAATGCCCCGCTACTGCTCGCCATTGAGACGGGCGACGCTACCCGACGCATCATCACCGGCATCACCGGCAAGCAATATCAGGTAAACAACCTCACTGCCGGCGGCACCTTTAACTACAAGGTAAAAACCGTGTACTTCGACGGCACCGAGAGCGCTTGGTCGAACATTGAGCAAGTAACTCTTGCCGACCATGTTACCGTGGGTGACGTGAACTGCGATGGCGAGGTGAACGTCAATGACGTGACCACACTCGTCAACTACATCCTGGGCAAGAACCCCACTCCGTTTGACAGCGTGGCAGCCGACGTGAACGAGGACACCGCTATCAACGTGAACGATGTCACTGCTCTGATTAACCTGATTCTGAACAACCACTAATCAGAACGCCTAACGTGTGACATCGATAAACAAAAACCTACAGGTCACAAACAAAATTCCTATTATTTTTCGTCTATTCAAAAAAAAATCTCTATATTTGCAGTTCCATAACACAATTTGACAGCGATTTAATCAAATTCATAACATTATGCTAAAAAAATTATCTTTACTCATTGTGGCTTTAGGTGCCACACTGCAAGTGTCGGCAGCCGATATCAACCTGGCTACCGCACAAAATTTGGCTAATTCATTTATGAACAGGCAAGTGGCCACAGGCCGCTTGAGAGCCGCAGCAGCCGGAAACATGAAACTTGCCAAGGCCGAGGCTTCAGTATTCAACCCCAAAGCTGTAGACTACTACATCTTCAACGCCGACCAATCTTATGTCGTGGTTGCCGGTGACGACCAGGCACCCGAGATTCTGATGTATGGTGAGGAAGGAAAACTTGACATGGACAACATCCCCCCCGCTATGCAATGGATGCTCAACAAGTATAAATACCAAATCGACGGCATCAAGGCCGGTACGCTGAAAGCCAACGGCTACGTGCCCAAGGCAACAACAGCCGTGCCCCCGCTGGTGAATGCCAACTGGGACCAGAGCGCTCCTTACAACAACCAGTGCCCGACCAGCGGTAGTAGCCGCTGCCTCACCGGCTGCCCCGCCACCTCGCTGGCCATGTGCTACTACAAGTGGAAATGGCCCCAGACTTTCCCCGCTTGTGCTGCTATCAGTGCTTCAAGCTCCGGCGGCGTAGCAGCGGCTGCACTTCCTGAACGCGAAGCCGATTGGGACAACATCATCGATGAGTACACCGGTCCTACTAACACTTCATCCACTTCGGCTCAAAAAGAAGCTGTAGCATGGCTCATGCGCTATGCAGGTCAGTCCATTCCTGATTATATGTACGGCACCAGTGCCAGTGGAGCCAACGACCCCGAAATCTTTCAGGGCGTTAAAAACATGGGCTATACCGATGCACAGTACCTCCTGCTCACCGAACTGGTACAGTCGGGTTATAGTTACACCAATGGTCCACAGCAATACACCGATGCACAGTGGAACGAATACATGCTCAACGAGTTGTATAACGGCCGTCCTATCGAATATCTCGCTTATGACTGCAGCAGTTGGCAACCTGCAGGCCATGCCTTCAATGTGTTTGGCTGCGACACCAACGGCAAGTACTATGTGAACTGGGGTTGGAGTGGTGACAGCAATGGCTACTGCACCCTGCACAACTTCACCACCAATACCGGTGCCACCGGTCAGTCGGGTTCTTATGTGTTCAACTATGGCGAGGCTATGATTATCGGCATTGAGCCTCCCGCCGGAGCACTTGGTCCCAACATCAAAACATCTGAAGAGGCCATCAACCTCGTTGCAAATGTGGGCGAAAGCGCAACAGCCACTTTCACAGTGACCGGCAAGAGCCTTGAGCAGGACATCACTGCCACTCTCGCTGACGCTAACGGCGTGTTCAGCATCAATCCCACCAATATCACCATGAGCCAAGCCGAGAACGGCCAGACAGTGACCGTCACCTTCGCACCTCAGACTCTGGGCAACTACAACGCCACCATCACACTCAAGAGCAACAATGCCACCGATGTGACCGTGACGCTCACCGGCAAAGCTGTCTACCCCACTCCCGTGATGCTCCCCGCTAACGAGAGCTACATCAACATCAATCGTTTCCGCGCCGACTGGACCGACCAGACGCCTGCCGCTAACCTGGCAAGCTACACCCTCGAAGTGAGCTATGTGAATCCCGTTGAACTGCTCAACACCCTTTCAGGTACCGACTTTTCAGGTAGCGCAACCGGCTACTACAACATAACGCTGACCGCACCGTGGGGCGGCACCAACACGCGCGGTGGTCTGAACTCCATCATCTACTTCCGAAACAGCAGCTCTTACGGCAACATCACCTACACCATTCCCGCCGGCTATGAAAACAAGACCTTCACGATGAAGATTACTACCGGTTCTACAAGCGACGGCGCAGGTAACCTCACCGTTGCCACTCCGCAAACCAGCGCTGTAGGCCACAACTTCTCGGCCGGCGAGACCTTCGCTTGGCTTGTTACCGCAAGCAGCGGCCAGAAGATTACCATCACTTCAACCGATGCCAACTATTCACCCGACATCGCTAAGATTGAGGTGTATAGCGGCGATGCTACCGCAGTTACGCTCAACGCTAACGAGACCGGCAACGAGACTTATCGCCTGATTACCGGCATCACCAACAAGTACTACGATGTGACCAATCTCATTGACGAGGGCACCTATACTTACAGAGTGAAAGCTGTCTATAATGGCAACAGCGAGAGCGAGTGGTCGAACATTGAGGAAGTGACTCTGTTCGAGAACACTTCAAGCATTAAGGGCGACGTGAACATGGATGGCGAGGTGAACGTGAACGACGTGACCGTACTCATCAACTACATCCTGGGCAAGAACCCATCACCGTTTGACAGCGTGGCAGCCGACGTGAACGAGGATACCGCTATCAACGTGAACGATGTGACGGCTCTAATCAACCTGATTCTGAACAACCAATAATCAGAACGCCTAACTGTGTGGCATCTATAGGTCATAAACTATAAGCCACAAAGCAATATTCTCATAATTATTCAAGCCTCGACACCATCGTCGGGGCTTGTTTAATTTCACGCAAAAGCATCAATGAATCAACATCTTTCACTATTACGTTCCGCTGAAAGAAATTCTGTATTCATTGAATTCCCGAACTTTTATTCCTAATTTTTATGCAAACTGAAAAATTTTTATTAAATTTGCAACGCTAAAAACGCACAAACACACTAACGACTTAATACACATTATCTAAACCCAACTTAATTTTACACAATGTTCAAAAAAATTCATTTCCTGCTCATGGCTTGCTGCCTCACGCTGAGTGCCGCCGCCAAGACGCAACTCGCCGCCCCCGTTCTGAATGCGGCCACCAACGTTGATGCTACCGCTTTCACCGCATCTTGGACCTACAACGCCACACAAGACGTCACCTACACGCTCCAAGTGCTCAACACCTACGAGGGCATCGAATTCGAACAAGAAGAAATCACCGAGAAGACCTGCACCGCTACAGGTCTGATTATGGGCCATGTCTATACCTTCCGTGTCAAGGCTGTGCCAGTTGACACTATCAACTACGAGGAGAGCGAGTGGTCGGCCTCAAAGACCGTGACACTGCTCACCGTGCCTCTGATGAACGTCTCGCCCACCTCCATCACCTTAAACGCTGTGGAGAATGTTGAGGCGCACGCATCGTTCCTGGTTGAGGGTCAGAACCTGACCGAGGATATCAACATCACACTCAACGACGAGAGCGGATACTTCCGCTTGGGCCGCTATTCAGTGCCCGCCTACTCTGCCGGGTCGGGTGTGGGCGTAAACGTCTATTTCAAGGCCGATGTGCCCGGCACCTATCACGCCACCGCTACCGTCACCTCGCCCGAGGCCGGCAGCATCGTGGTCTACATTAACGGTACAGCCACCATTGATAAGCAGGTGCCCGTGATGCAACCCGCCACCGATGTCAAGACCACCGCCTTCCGCGCCACCTGGACCGATGTGCCCAACGTGGAGTCGTACAACCTGGTCGTGGACATGGAGAGCGACTCGCACCAACTGCTGCTGAGCGAGGACTTCACCGGACTGGAGAGGACTACAACCGTGAGCATCGGCAACTATATGGACAACTTCCTGCAGAATCCCGGCTGGACCGGCAAATACGTCTATCTTGAAAACGGCGCCCTGCGCATCAATGACCGTACCTACTATCCCGGCTACATAACCACTCCCGCGCTTGACCTGACCAACAGCGGCGGTAAAGTAACCGTCAAAATCAACGCCAAGAGCTACACCACCACAGACTACAATGTGTACCTCACCGTGAAGACCGATGTTGACAGCAAGCAAATAAACCTGACCAATGACTACGCCGACTACACCGTAGTCGTGGCATGCAACGCCGCAACCAACCAAAAAATCACCATTGAGGGCCGCAATGCCAACCAAAAACGCGCCTTGCTGCAAGGTGTTGAGATATACAACGGCGATGCCACCAGCGCCGCCACGCTCCGCGCCACTGAGCAGGGCGACAGCACCCAGCGCATCATCACCGGCATCACCGACAACACCTATATGGTGCGCAACCTGAAGCGTCTGGGCACCTTCAACTTCAAGGTGCAGCCCGTCTACACCGACGGCACCACCGGTCAGTTCTCAAACATTGAGCAAGTGACCCTGGGCGGCGACGATGACACACTCAAGGGCGACGTGAACTGCGATGGCGAGGTGAACGTGAACGACGTGACCGTGCTCGTCAACTACATCCTGGGCAAGAACCCCTCACCGTTTGACAGCGTGGCAGCCGACGTGAACGAGGATACCGCTATCAACGTGAACGATGTCACTGCACTGATAAACCTGATTTTGGGCAACCACTGATTTTTTAGTACACACATATATATTTCATCATTCAGGCCTCGGCACATTAGTTTGCCGGGGCCTGTTTGTCAAGCAGTTACACAAGTTAAATAACTCATCTTCTCTTTCAAATCGGCTCCAAAAACATAACCCGACTAATAAAAATGTAATTTTTCTCTTGAAATATTTGCATTTTTCATTATAAATCCTTATTTTTGTGAAGTTTTTTAAATAACCTAATGTTTAACCACTAATTTCAATGCTTATGAAATTTAAATCAACCCTCCTGATGCTGGCAGTTGCCCTTGCAATGCCCAGCATGTCGCAAGCCGACGTGAAAGTGAAGACTTACGGCGCACCCGAGTTTCGCACCACCACCACTAAGATGACTCCCACCGTGAAACAGGTGCAACCCATGACAGCTATTATCAAGGCTACGCCTAAAGCCGATGTTCCTGAAGGCTATGCCCAGATTACTCTCACAGTTCTCGACGCTGATGAAGCTGGCGCTGGCGTATGGGGCGATGGCTCGGGCTATCAGATGCTCCTCGATGCCGATGCAACTGCTTACGGCTCAATCATCCCTGAAACAGGTGGTCTCACCACTAGTGGCGATGCCACGGCCGCAACTTATGCCGAGTTTGAGTACAAGATTCCCGAAAATGCCGATGGCGCTATGGCAACCGCCAACATGCTTGTTTCGGGCTCGTTGTCAGCTCAGATTCCTGCCGGCACTTACGACTGGTGTATCACCAACCCCACTCCCGGCGACCGCATTTGGATTGCTTCAAGTAACGGCAACGTAGGTGGCCGCGCCGATGACTACGTGTTCGCTTCAGGTGCTTCTTATGAGTTCATCGTTTCATTGGGTGGCCAAAATGACCAGGTTGACGTGACCATTATTGATCCCACCGCTCCCGGCATCCCCACCGAGTTGGCAGTGACCCCCGCCGCTACCACAGCCCAAGTGAGCTGGGTAGGTGGTGCCAACAACGAGACCTTCAACCTGCGCTATCGTCCCTACGTTGACATTGACCCGCTCAATATGAACCGCCTTTGGGACTTCCCCTTAGCTACCTATGAGGATCAGCTTGAGGGATGGTCAATGTATGATGCCGACAACGACGGCAACAACTGGAGCTTAGCATACAGCAGCAGTGCTCAAGACGACGTATGCTTCTACTCTGCAAGCTATGTTAGCGGCACCGGTGCACTCACACCCGACAACTGGCTGTTCACTCCCGAAGTGAAATTTGGCGGCACGCTCACGTTCAAGACCTGGAATCAGAGTGGAAGCTACCCCGACAAGATTATGGTTTACTACGGTCCCGCTGACTTTACATCTACTGATGACTTCACCGCTATCAGCGAATTCATCACTCCCGGCACCACTGCCGAGACCATTACGATTGACCTGAGCAACCTCACCGGCAGCGGTGTGATCGCCTTCCGCCACTACGATTGCGAAGACCAATGGTCCATCTATATTGACGACATCGCTGTGACAGTTCCTAATCCAGAGGAAGCACCCGCATGGATCGAGGTTAATGGCGTCGACCTGCCTTACACCATCGAGGGCCTCACTCCCGAGACTGAATATGAGGTTCAAGTACAGGGTGTTGGTGCCGATGGCCGCGTAAGCGATTGGACCGAGAGCGTACGATTCACCACTCTGGCCGAAGGTCCACAGCCCGAACCCAAGTACTACATCACCGGCGGCTTCAACAATTGGAACGCTGAAGATCCTCAGGAGATTGGCGACGCTGGCGTAGACATCACTGCTGTTGCTAATCCCGATGACGAGTTCTGCCTTGACTTCAAGCTCCTGACCCCGGGTGAGAATGACTGGATTTGGATTGGCGGTCTGAATGAGAATGCTGATCAGGGTGTTACTTGGTTCGCTATTACCAACGACATGTTGGCAACCGGTACTGAGATCGATCTCTATCCCGGCGAAGAAGGCTGGAACTTCCGTCTGCCCGAGGCCGGTGATTACAACATCTCACTGGTTAAGGAGGCTACTCCTGCTGGCGCTAAGGCTCCGATCGATGGCGTGAAGATGGTTGTTCGCAAGAACACTAACGTAGGTATCAACGACGTGAACGCTAAGGCTGTGAAGAGCGTGAAGTATGTGAACCTGGCAGGTATGCAAAGCAACGTGCCCTTCGACGGTGTGAACATCGTGGTTACCACTTACACCGACGGCACCAAGGCTGCCAGCAAAGTTATCAAATAAGTAACACACTTTTTGATTACTTTAAATCACAAGTTTCTCTACTTCTGAAACTTAAAAGTCAAAAGGCTCCTGCCCCACTCGGCAGGAGCTTTTTTACTCCCACTCTGCCGGGTCGTGCTTCGCACTTAAAAATTAAATTCTGATGGAGTTTCAAAATGAAGCTTACGAAAACATTTTCTGCGAAAATGCTTGCACGAGTCAACCGAAAACAGTAATTTTGCTATCGTTTTAAGAAAAAACAGACTCAATTATCTAATTTCTAACTAAATTTTATTTATC
>CAMKGM010000017.1 GCA_946412245.1 uncultured Bacteroidales bacterium | reverse complement strand
GCAAGCTTGTTGTGAATTGCTTTCAAATTTGTATCTTTGTACTAGGTAACACAACTGCTGCGCCTCAGCAATTAACAAGCAAGCTTGTTGTGAATTGCTTTCAAATTTGTATCTTTGTACTAGGTAACACAACCGCTTATGAGATTGTTGACTTGTGGTTGTGGTTGTGAATTGCTTTCAAATTTGTATCTTTGTACTAGGTAACACAACATCGGGGTGATACAACCGCAGCCAGTCGCCGTTGTGAATTGCTTTCAAATTTGTATCTTTGTACTAGGTAACACAACTTGAAGGCAGTCACCATGATAGAGTTTGTGTTGTGAATTGCTTTCAAATTTGTATCTTTGTACTAGGTAACACAACACGCATCTGCATCATGCTCTGCCTCCAGGGGTTGTGAATTGCTTTCAAATTTGTATCTTTGTACTAGGTAACACAACCTTTCAGTTTATTGAGTGCTTCCTGCTACTGTTGTGAATTGCTTTCAAATTTGTATCTTTGTACTAGGTAACACAACCCAACCCTTCAATGGATGCCTTTGCAACCTGTTGTGAATTGCTTTCAAATTTGTATCTTTGTACTAGGTAACACAACGAGGGCTGCAGCACAATCAGCGGCTCGTCAGTTGTGAATTGCTTTCAAATTTGTATCTTTGTACTAGGTAACACAACCCAACCCTTCAATGGATGCCTTTGCAACCTGTTGTGAATTGCTTTCAAATTTGTATCTTTGTACTAGGTAACACAACTGCGCTGATTGTCACGCTCACTGCGGAGAGGTTGTGAATTGCTTTCAAATTTGTATCTTTGTACTAGGTAACACAACTTTCAGATAGGCTTCGTAGTCTTCGTAATGGTTGTGAATTGCTTTCAAATTTGTATCTTTGTACTAGGTAACACAACGCGGATGTCGATTGCGTCAATCGGCTCGCTGTTGTGAATTGCTTTCAAATTTGTATCTTTGTACTAGGTAACACAACGGCATCGGCTGAGCGTTAATAAATATTTGTGTTGTGAATTGCTTTCAAATTTGTATCTTTGTACTAGGTAACACAACAATTCATCTTTTAATGACATATACACTACGGTTGTGAATTGCTTTCAAATTTGTATCTTTGTACTAGGTAACACAACTTGGGAGTAAAGAGAGAGGGCAGGCCCAACGTTGTGAATTGCTTTCAAATTTGTATCTTTGTACTAGGTAACACAACAGACCGTCCCAATCGTATCATGCCCATCTTGTTGTGAATTGCTTTCAAATTTGTATCTTTGTACTAGGTAACACAACGGCATCGGCTGAGCGTTAATAAATATTTGTGTTGTGAATTGCTTTCAAATTTGTATCTTTGTACTAGGTAACACAACTTATTCATTAGGTGCTGCGAGAACTCCTGGTTGTGAATTGCTTTCAAATTTGTATCTTTGTACTAGGTAACACAACAATTCTTGCCAGTTCTGCATTTATCTACAGGTTGTGAATTGCTTTCAAATTTGTATCTTTGTACTAGGTAACACAACTCGCTGAGGAGGCAACTACCGTCCTCGACGGTTGTGAATTGCTTTCAAATTTGTATCTTTGTACTAGGTAACACAACTGGCGACGATGAGGAGGGCGGGAGTTACAAGTTGTGAATTGCTTTCAAATTTGTATCTTTGTACTAGGTAACACAACCATTTGTTGTCAGTTCGGTGGAGATCTTCTGTTGTGAATTGCTTTCAAATTTGTATCTTTGTACTAGGTAACACAACCATTCTGCTTATCATAACCGCAAACTTTTTGTTGTGAATTGCTTTCAAATTTGTATCTTTGTACTAGGTAACACAACAGTGATCCGCGAGGGCGGTAACGCGCTTTTGTTGTGAATTGCTTTCAAATTTGTATCTTTGTACTAGGTAACACAACAAATTTCTACCGGATCCTTCAAAATTTCAGGTTGTGAATTGCTTTCAAATTTGTATCTTTGTACTAGGTAACACAACCATACGTCAGCGATGAGTGCTACAAAATGAGTTGTGAATTGCTTTCAAATTTGTATCTTTGTACTAGGTAACACAACGTGTAACTGTCGCCTCGTTGGAAGCCCTGGGTTGTGAATTGCTTTCAAATTTGTATCTTTGTACTAGGTAACACAACCGGAGAGGACGAACTGCGTGAGGCGTTCTAGTTGTGAATTGCTTTCAAATTTGTATCTTTGTACTAGGTAACACAACTGGTACCCTTTTCAAACCACTTCATTCTGGTTGTGAATTGCTTTCAAATTTGTATCTTTGTACTAGGTAACACAACTGAACGCTTGCAAATCGCTAAAAACCATGCAATTACATGGATTCCAGAAAAATAAAAAGTTGTGTCCAAAAAACAAAAACCTGCAGAGTTTCTACAGGTTTTATTTTTTAGTAAGTGGCATTACATTTGCGCGAAAAAGGCAAGCACACCCAAAAGAAATTGTTAAAAAATCAAAAAAGTTCAAGTTGCTGTGGCCCTATTTGTGGCTCTTTGGGTTTGACACCTTGAAAGAGTTTGATGGCACCAAACTGTTTATCGGTGATGGTCATGATGCAAACGTTACCATACTCGGGTAAAAAAGTCTCGACCCGTCGGGTGTGGGCATTGGCGTTCTCCACGCTGGCGCAATGACGCACATAGATGGAGAACTGAAACATTGTGAAGCCATCGGCCATGAGGCTCTTACGGAAACGTGCGTAGGCTTTTTTATCTTTCTTGGTTTCGGTAGGCAAGTCAAAAAACACGAGCACCCACATAATGCGATATTCACTAAAGCGATCCATGTTACTGAGCAACCGGATAGAGAATAGTCTTAGATTCGCCCGCAAAGCACTTGGCGAGTGATGACGCGGTGAGTGTGGTAGCCACCATGAGTGGACTACGCTTACCGTTGACGGTGACATCAAGCACTGGAATGGCAAGCAGCTCGCGTTTTAAGTCGGTCGTGAGGTCATCAATCACCTTGTGCTTTTTTGTGATATTCTTGACGAGTTCATCAACAAAGGGTCGGTATGGCTCCATAATGTCGTCGGCAAGGCAATAGGCATTATACTTGTTGTGATGGTGGATGCCCAGCGTAGGCAACAGCCCTGAACCCACCAGTGCCCTTGCCACAACAGCACGCAGAATGGCATAACCATAGTTGAGCAGATTGTTGGGTGGTTCGCCCTCGCGGCCTCGCACGAAGTGGGGAAATTCAGGGAAAAAGTTGCGCCAATAGTAGGCTGCAGCACGAGCCTCAAGATTGTCGGCATCATCACTGCGAACAAGCGGTACCCATGCCCGCATATTACCCACCTCAGCGCCCGTTAACCGATGCAACATTGTGGCCTGATTGGCAATCTTGGCTTGCACAGTCTGTTGCCAAAGTTGTTTGCGCAAGGGTTTTGAGCAATCGACCTGTGCACGGAAGCGCTCACTCTGGAGCGTATGTCCATCAAGTGGCAGTAATAATCCTGCAGGCATACTCACAGAGTTGCAGGTGATGACGGCACAATTATTGCGCAACAAGCTTTCAAGCAGTCCATGCGTTATTGTAATGCGCTTATTGTCGAGAATAAGAACGCCAATATCCTCGATGGGAAATGTGCGCTCGGCTTCTTTCTTGAACGAATCGGGGAGTGTGCTGTTGGCCTGCACCTCGGGCAGACGCAGTAGCATCTGCCCGTTTTTGAGGCTTAGATAGGCAGGATTGCCGAAATATAATGTTCGCTTAATCATAGTCAGAGATTGATTAAAGTGATATTACCGAGCAAATCCATCTCAAAGTCGCGGTGTTCAATCAAAAAATTAAAGTCGTTAGGAACTAGTGAGAATAATGTAGAATCATTTGACGAATAATGAGGTAATAAAAATAATCTATCTGAACTTGTTGTATTAAATATTTTTACAACAAACAATCGTTTTGACAACTCTTGTGTGTCATTGATGAGGTCTTTCAATTCATCGGGCGATTCATTCCAAAGTAGCACCTTTGTTCCCGGTTCTATGGCCGCAGTCAATTTATACTCTACTCCTTTCTCGGAAATTGTGGCATAATAAGGTTCTTTGCTGAAAAAGGCAAAATAATTGGATATTATCTTTCCTTTGAATGATTGTGACAATTCGTACAGACTGATAATACGGCTCTTTCTGACGACTTTACCGCCTTTTATGCCCTCATAAAGCAAGAATACCTGGTTTGTGTCGTTTTGGGCATACACATTATATTTATAGTCACGATTGGAGAGATTCACAAGGTGCTTGTTGGAAATGTGGTTATGTTTTCTGATTTGCAAAGATTTTTCGTAGGTCATATAACCACGTCCAGCTTTTACCAAACATCTCACATGGCGAATGGGACGCAAGTGATGACCTTTGCGGTCTGTTTTGATTTCATTGCCATCCTTGTCGAGCATCCAAATTTCTTGTGAAACCGCTTCTTTAAACGACATGCCTTGTGTCAAACGATTTTTGATGGTTTTAACAATCATGTGCCTCAAATTAGTGTCAACAATAGCCTCAAGGTCGGATTCTTTAGTGAAATCAGCAATGGGTTTCCGGACTACCATGAATTTGTCTTCGGTTTTGGGATAGACAAAACGACGATCTTTCATGGCGAAAGACCTATCCATTCCTTTACCTTCAGTTAATGGTAATTGAACTGCGCCGAAGAATGTTTCCTTGTGCAATCTGCCACGAATAGAATCACCTTGAGCCCATACGATTCGTTTACGTCCTTTCACAACAAGTTTCTGAGGTTTTCCGACAACACCATTTCTCATGTCGGGCAAAAGTGCTTTGTTTGTGGCATGCTGATTAATAAGGATATTTTCGTCGATATAAGAACCCATATCAGGAGCATCTTTCCCAATGTTGCATGCTTTCAATTCCCTGTCAAGCGCATTTCTCTTAATGTTGGCATCACTATTTTTGCCTAATTTCTCGGCTTCTTCAATTTCAGCAAAGAGTTGGCGCATCTTTTTGGCGCGAGCATGAGTGGGAATAAGCGTGAGAACTGCCGCATCAATAGCATGATGCGAATGCCGGCTACGGTCTTTCTTTTCCTCTATACTTTGTATTCCCAAGATTTTGCGGAATTCAGCGGTGTCACTACCTTTTTGCACATCTACCCGATTGAAAACACTCTTGAGATAAAGGGTCGCATATTTCGTAATGATACGCGTGTCAACCAACTGACTATTCTTGAATCCGTCTTTCACCTCTTGCATGGTAAAGCGCTCGAGTTTGCGGCGCCAGTAATCGTATTCCATACGCCACAAGTGTCGTTGACGAATACACTGGTCCTTGCGGTCTTTTGTAGCGGCACGACGAGATTGCGCTACCCAATAGTCGATATTCTCTTTGAGTCGCTCAACGCGTTTCTCCCATTTGTCGAGTCTATCGATGATGGGTGAATATGATACGCCATCAATTGTCACGGTCTTGTCGTAGTTGGGTAATTGAGTGGGAATCTGATTCTTCTTGACAGCGCGATTATAATGTGAATCGCACACCGTGAGATTCTGGTCGGAATTGTCGAATGAGAGGCTGCGAGGAATGGTGTGCTCAATGTCGATGGCGTTATCGTCGAACAACTGAGAAAGACTGATGACCTTGCCCGTATACATGCACACACAACCTTGTTCAAGCCATAATTTGTATTTCTTAATATCACGGTCCTTGACTTTAGAGTAGGTATCGGAAGGTTTTTCAGCAATTAGCATCTCGTTATCGCCTTGTTCAAGCATGTATCTTGTGCGGTCGATTTCGTTCTCTCCTATTGATTTGTTGATACTTTTTTTAGCAACAAATTCTTCGAGAATGGCTCTGATTTGCTTGTTTTCGGCTTCGCGTTGGCGCTGATAGGTTTCAATTGCCCATCGCATGTTGGCATCGTTGAACTCGCTTGCAGTTTCAACGACAAGGCGTGTGTCATCGTAGGATATCATACCGGCATCGAGCATTGTGTTGATTTTGCGACGCAGTTTGTTGAGGGTGCGAAGTACAACCGGATTGCGAATAGACCCAATATTAGGTGAGCCTAAACGCCACTTTGAACGGTCGGAGCCGCCGGATGAAATAGGATAGAGGGAGATATCGGAATGATGGTAGAGTTTTTCCCATTTGTCGGGATTCACCTCAGGGAAGCGATTAGAAAGAAAGTCCTTGAAGGCCTCATCCATTTTGGGCTTTTCCATAAAATTGCGCTCATGGCTCTTGAAGAATGCCTGATAGCCCTTTTCGACATCTCCGATAAGACGCAATTGTTCTTCTGCATCCATCTCGCCCCAAGTGTGTGGGCCGACAAAACCTTCAATTGCTTTCAGAACATCGTTCTTATCTTTTTCGTCAAGTTGATATTCATAGTTTTTGAAAGCGAATTGTTCGTCCTCGAGCAATGCTTTGTAACTGGCAATTAGATTATTGACAATGGCTATAACTTGTGTTTGATGGTCGATTTTGGAACGGACATTCTCGTTGAACTCGGAAACGAGATCAATGGCCTGCTGGCTATCGATGTGAGCGATTTCGGGAATCTTTGCCAAAAGAGTAGCATCGTTATATTTTAAGCCCTGAACTAAAAAAACGTTGATATTTGTAATGGCCTTTAAGCTCAAGGAAGCATATCCTTGAGGGATGGCAGACCAGATGCGTAAGAGTTCTTTTGATGTTTCTTCATTTAGTTGGAGGCGATTGTTGGCCACAGCCGAAACATCTTCAGGTTCGTCGGCTTCATAACAAATGTGCCACACATCAATGGGTGAATACATCACCGTGTGATTGCTCAAATCGGTCGCTCCGTGAGTTGTTCGTTGCTTTGTGCCTTGAATGATGTTCTCATTCAGTTTCTCAATGAGCCATTGTGTTCCTTTCCAGTCACCTTTTTCTACACCCCATATAGGCGCAAAGATGCGATAAAGGCGTGCAGTGATGGGACAACCGTCAAAACTTTGATTGTCCTTGTAGTTAATGGCACAGCCAGTTTCTTTGTCAATTGCGGCATGGAGCACATTCTTTTCAATATATTTTCTAATATCAACAAATTGGAAATTGCTCTTAACTCTTGATATAAATAGAGTGAAGAAAATGTCCTCTTTCTGCTCAATGGTGAGGGGTGTCATCTCGTGGTTGGCATCTTTGCGACATTTGATATTGTTAAGGATAGACCACGCTTTGAAAATTTCATAGTAAGGATGACTTGCTGGGCAACGAGTTTTGGAATGTTCTAAGGTGCATTTTCCTACTAGACCTTTTTGTGAACGCAAGGGTTTTTTATAGAAAAGTGTACCCTCGCCTTTCTTTGTGCTGAGCAAGCGAGTGCAGAATTCACTATTTACATTCAAACCATCTTGAAAATCGAAGATTGCCTTAATTTCGTCGACATACTGCGAACGCACGGCTTTATAGGTAGCATTGTTGCGAATGCGTTCGCCATCAAGTTCAAGATAGGCAAAAGCCTGGCCCACTGTCTTCAGGTTGTGTTGCTGCATGTACTCAACAATGCCTTTGGAAAGTTTGGTCTCGGATTTTTTCATTTCTTGAGCCACATCGAGTCCTTCGTCTCCCTTTCTGCTACTATCGCTTTCTTTAATGGTTTCGCCTTTGCTACTCTTGAAACCACGGTGTTGCGCAATGTGATAAATGGCACGGCCCAATTTATGGCGGTTTTCGGCAATGGAAAAATCAAGTTGTTCCTCAATCAACAAGCGACGCAACTGATAAGGACTTGTGAAATCGGGTTTTCCATCGCCGTTGAAATCAAGTTTTATCCATTGGTCAAATGCAAGGTCTTCAATAGGATAACGGCGATAGTGTCCTTTTGATTTGTTATATGTTGACCATTGAATCAAAGACTCTGGTTTCATTGGGCAATATCCATGCTCAATGAGCAAACCCAATGTTGCCCAAAGTTTACGACGACGAGTTTCGTTCAAACGGCGACTCTGTCGATTTTTAGTTCGTTCGGCTGCAAAAGAATATTCACCTGTTTTGTCTTTACCGACCCCCGATTGAAAAATATCGGAAGAAAAATACTGAAGCTGCTCTTTCATTGTAGGACCTGCATACTCATTGCGAAGAGCCATTCCAATGGATCCGGAGCCTAAATCAATGCCTAAAATATTATCCATAACGAAAAGAATTATGTTGTTTCTTGTAAAAAATTTTGCGGTTATAAAATTATATACTAACTTTGCAGAACAAAGATACAACGTGAAAGACTTTTCACAACAAGGCTATAAGCCGAAGATCTTATTCCCGCGATGTAGTCGTGGGATTTTTTTGTCTAAATCATGTTATATATTATTCATGATGCAAATTTAGTAAATATTATAATAATGTGAAAGAAAGAAATGAAAAAATGTTTTCATTTTATTGTATAATTTGAGTCACTGTTGCGCTTAATTTTAAATAATTTAATTTTAATGCAAAGCATTGTAATTTTAAGTGCGAAGCACGACCAAATATGTCGGTCACAACTGAAAACTGAAGACTGAAGACTGGCAACTGAAGACTGATTTCGTTTTTTTCTTAAAAAATGGGGCTAAAGTGCTTGTCATGTGAAAAATAATGAGTAACTTTGCGGTCGCATTTTGCGGGAACGAATCTGCATGATGCTTTATAACTAACCTATTTTATTAACTTTTAATTAAATGAGCGAAGAATTAAAAAATTCTCCCATCGAAGATTTCGACTGGGACGCCTATGAAAAAGGCGAAACTCAAAAGGGTGCATCCCATGAGGAATTGGAAAAAACCTACGACAAGTCCCTGGCCTCGATTAAGGACAAGGAAGTAACTGAAGGTACTGTCATCTCTATCAACAAGCGCGAGGTGGTGGTTAACGTCGGTGCTAAGTCGGACGGCATTATTCCGTTTAACGAATTCCGTTACAACCCCGACCTGAAGGTAGGCGACACTGTTGAGGTGTATGTTGAAAGTCAGGAAGACCGCAAGGGTCAGCTCGTGCTCTCGCACAAGAAGGCTCGTGCCAGCAAGAGTTGGGAACGCGTTAATCAAGCGCTTGACAATGATGAAATTATTAAGGGCTTCATCAAGTGCCGCACTAAGGGCGGTATGATTGTTGACGTGTTTGGCATCGAGGCCTTCCTCCCTGGATCGCAAATTGACGTCAAGCCCATTCGCGACTACGATGTGTTCGTAGGCAAAACCATGGAATTCAAGGTGGTGAAAATCAACCAGGAATTCAAGAACGTGGTTGTTTCGCACAAAGCTCTCATCGAGGCCGAGCTTGAGCAGCAGCGTAAGGAAATTATCGCTAAGCTTGAAAAAGGTCAGGTTCTTGAGGGTACCGTTAAGAACATCACTGCCTATGGTGTGTTCATCGACCTGGGTGGCGTTGACGGTCTTATTCACATCACCGACCTCTCTTGGGGCCGCGTGAACAATCCTAATGACATTGTTGAGCCCGACCAGAAGCTGAACGTCGTTATTCTCGACTTTGACGAGGAGAAGAAGCGCATTGCTCTGGGTCTGAAGCAGCTCCAGCCGCATCCTTGGGACAAGCTTGATGCTAACCTGAAGGTGGGCGACCGTGTTAAGGGTAAGGTTGTGGTGATGACCGACTACGGCGCATTCGTTGAGATTGCTCCCGGTGTTGAGGGTCTTATCCACGTGAGCGAAATGAGCTGGTCGCAGCACCTGCGCAGCGCTCAAGACTTCATGAAGGTGGGCGACGAGGTTGAGGCTCAAATCCTGACTCTGGACCGCGACGAGCGCAAGATGTCTCTGGGTATCAAGCAGCTCAAGTCTGATCCTTGGGAAACTATCGAAGAGAAATACCCCGTGGGAAGCAAGCACACTGCAAAGGTGCGCAACTTCACCAACTTCGGTGTGTTCGTAGAGCTTGAAGAAGGTGTTGATGGACTTATCCACATCAGCGACCTCTCTTGGACCAAGAAGATTAAACACCCCAGCGAGTTTACTCAAATCGGTGCCGACATCGACGTTCAAGTTCTTGAAATCGACAAGGAAAACCGCCGCTTGAGCCTCGGTCACAAACAGCTCGAGGAGAATCCTTGGGACGTGTTTGAGACCGTGTTCACCGTGGGCAGCGTGCATGAGGGTACTATTGTTGAGCTTCTCGACAAGGGTGCTGTTATCAGCCTCCCCTATGGCGTTGAAGGTTTCGCAACTCCCAAGCACCTCGTTAAGGAAGACGGCACTCAGGCCAAGCAAGACGAGAAACTCCAGTTCAAGGTGATTGAGTTCAACAAGGAAGCTAAGCGCATTATCCTCTCGCACAGCCGCATCTTTGAAGATGAGCAGCGCGCCGAGAGCCGCAAGGCTGCAGCCGCTAAGAAGGCTACCAAGAAGGACGACGCTCCCGCTGTGAACACCAACATCGAGAAAACTACTCTGGGCGACATCAGCCAACTCGCTGAGCTCAAGGAGAAACTCGAAAAAGGTGAATAACGGCATAGCCTGAACTCCTTACATGAATCATCAAGCAGCCACCCCGCTCATTCAAGGGTGGCTGCTGATTTTGATGATTTTTTGTGATTATATTTTGACACTTACGCAAAATAAACTAATTTTGTAGCGCAAAACGTGTAGCGCACTCATGCGCTCACGCAATAGCAATAAATTTAATGAAAATAATGCGAAACATATCAGTCGTAATGCTCACAGCGGCGCTCGTGGTGCTCACGGCCGCTTGTACCAAGGAGAGCAACACCTCCTCAGCAAGTGCGCAGCCATCGGTTGAGCAGAGTGTCAGTGCCGATGAAATGACAACGACCACGCTCACAGGTGTGGCAGTGGGGGGAGCGCATGCCAGCATCGAACTTGAAGACGAAAAAGGCGAAGTACATCCATTTGAGTACCCCGACCTTGACCGTGACAGCTTCGACACCTGGCAAGAAGGCGACACCATGGTGGTTACCTATGTGCACAATCCCAATCCCGCAATTGGCGACAGCGTCATCTCACTGCACCAAAAGAATGCCGCCAATCGCGACTGATTTCGCACAAAACGCAGATGCAAGCGAGCATCTATAACGGGCCTCGTTTAACAGCAGCCGTTTCATGATTGGCTAATTACATTGTTTTTTGGGCGCATATACCAAATTACTCTCCCTGAAATGGAATTGCGTTACCGCTATAGCCTGTTCTCAATGCGGTAGTAGCTCAGTTGGTAGAGCATCAGCTTCCCAAGCTGAGGGCCGCGGGTTCGAGTCCCGTCTACCGCTCAATATTTAGAATACGCTGATAATTAAGGTAAATGCCTTGATAATCAGCGTTTCTTGCCTTTAAGAAAACACCTGTATAGGTCAAAAAAAAACCGCTTTTTTGTATCAGTTTGTACACATTAGGAACGACTTGGAGCGTTAGACGTGCAAGTAGACGTGCAAGTAGATGGGTACCTAGAGCTCAGCGGCCAAGTCTGGTGGGTTCGTTGCTTGGGGTTTCTGTTGGCCCTTGCGCCTTGAGGGCGATAACCATAACTTTTTTGTGTAGAGATATAGCTAAAATGGGTGAAGGTAGTGAAAAATTAGCTACCTTTGCAGTGCTAAATCGAATACCATTGTTATAGCTATGATATCCTCAGTACATATTTTGGGCGTACTGCTCACTGTGGCTTTTTTGCTGGCAGTGAGCTGGTGGTCGGGACGCAAGGTGAACGATGCCGGCAGTTTCATTACTGGCGGCACCTCGGGCACTTGGCTGGTGGGCGGTGCTTTGCTGGGCACAATGGCCGGTGGCCAGTCTACCATCGGCACTGCGCAATTGGCTTTCTGTTATGGCCTATCGGCGTGGTGGTTCACGCTGGGTGCTGCTATTGGTTCTTTGCTGCTGGGTTATGTCTATGCCGGCAGGTTGCGTCGCAGCGGATGCACTACGCTTCTTGAGGTGGTGCGGTGCGAGTATGGCCGCAAGGCTGAGACCATAGGCTCAGTGCTCTGCATGGTGGGTATCTTCATTAGCATTGTGTCGCAAGTGCTCTCGTCGGGTGCCATGATAAGCAGTTTCTTTGATATGCCCATGCTTTGGGCCTCAGTGTTGGGCGCCGTGCTAATCATGTTGTTTGTGCTTTTTGGAGGCATACGTAGTGCCGGTGTGAGTGGCATTGTCAAGTTGGTGTTGCTATATCTCAGCTCATTGGCTACAGGTGTGGTCGTGTGGCACATAGCAGGCGGATTCTCCGGCTTGAGTGATGGTGTGGATGCTGTCTATAAGTCGCCTGTGTTAAGCCAGCTTAATGGCTTGACCGATGTTGAGAGCATTCATCAGCGTTATGGCAGTCTGGTGGCTCGTGGTGTGATGAAGGATTTGGGTGGATGCTTGTCACTTATCTTGGGTGTGGTTTCTACACAGACTTATGCGCAGTGCATTTGGTCGGCGTCGACAACCTTGCATGCGCGCCGCGGTGCCTTGATTTGCGCAGTCTGTTTGCCCGTAATTGGTGCCGCTTGCACCATGGTGGGTGTATATATGCGCGGTCACTATGTTACTGAAGCTGAGCTTAGTGCTTTGCAGCAAGCAGGCGAGGCGTTGCCTGCAGGTATAGGTGTCATTGAGAATGCAGCTCAGGCATTTCCTGCATTCATTTTGCGGCATTTGCCCACATGGTTAGGGGGCATTATGCTTGGCACGTTGCTCATCAATATTTTAGGTTGCGGTAGCGGATTGTCACTGGGTGTGGCTACCATTCTGGTGCGTGATGTCTACAGTAATCTAAACCGAAATGTGGTGCGATGGTCGCAACTGATGCAGATGCGGCTCTCGATAATTGCAGTATTGATGCTTGCAGTGGGAGTGGCGCTGTTGAGCAACAATAGCTTTATTAACGATTTGGGCTTCCTGTCGCTTGGTTTGCGTGCTGTTTCCATCCTGTTTCCACTCTCATTTGCCTTGTGGCTGCCGAGGCGTTTCGCATCGCGTAGCATCTTGCTTGCCATGCCTGTGGGTGTTGTCGCGATGCTGATAGCTAAGTTCTTGTCGTTGCCGGGCGACGCGGTCTACTATGGCCTTGCTGTTGAGCTGCTTGTCATAACCGTGCATAATCAATTCCTGCTTCGCAGAACCTAACAGATTGCGAGGTTCCATTCTTGCAGAAGCCATCGGCTTTCCATGTCATTGAGTACACACATCTTATAGCAACCAGCTATCACGGCATGGCTTGTGAATAAGATGATTGCCACAGTGTGTATCTTCATCATGCGGTTCAGAATGATGAAGATGATAGTTGTTCTATACGTTGAAGCACATGATTTCTGCTTCTTGAGTTTAGATAATTTAACGAATAAGATAGAGAAAATAGGTTATTTACCGGAAAATTTTGCGTAATTTTGCAACTTGAATAGTGCTTTAATATTATCTGCACCATTCAAGCATAACCATGACACACACGTCTGAAACTCTTTTTCAGTACCGATGTTTTGGTTTGTTTCTTGAAAAGTATTTGTGTTACAGTGCGTTAGCGTTCGCTGTAAGCACTAAAGGAATAGACTTCCTCCAATTGCAAACTAACCACAGATGAAGATAGCAGTAGCAGGAACGGGCTACGTTGGGTTGAGCATCGCCACACTGCTGGCGCAGCACAACGAGGTGGTGGCAGTTGATGTTGTCCCTGAAAAGGTCGACAAAATCAACAACCGCCTGTCGCCCATTCAGGACGAGTACATTGAGCGGTACCTGGCCGAGAAGGAGCTGAACCTGACCGCCACGCTCGATGCCGAGCAGGCTTATCGCGATGCCGACTTCGTGGTCATCGCCACACCCACTAACTACGATTCGGTGAACAATTACTTCGACACGCGCCACGTGGAGGAGGTGATTGAACTGGTGATGCGCGTCAACCCCGAAGCCATCATGGTCATCAAGTCGACCATCCCAGTGGGGTACACCGAGAGTGTGCGCAAGAAGTACGGCTCGGACAACATTCTATTTGCTCCCGAGTTTCTGCGTGAGACCAAGGCGCTCTACGACAACCTCTACCCAAGCCGCATCATCGTCGGCCGACCTGAAGGCGACGAACGGCTTGACCGTGCGGCGCATGAGTTTGCGGCTTTGCTGCAACAAGGCGCGCTGAAGCCCGATGTGGACACGCTGTTCATGGGCCTCACCGAGGCCGAGGCGGTGAAGTTGTTCGCCAACACCTATCTCGCTCTGCGCGTGAGTTACTTCAACGAACTCGACACTTATGCCGAGATGAAAGGACTTGATACCAAGTCGATTATCAACGGTGTGTGCCTTGACCCGCGCATCGGCAGTCACTACAATAACCCATCCTTTGGTTATGGCGGCTACTGCTTGCCTAAGGACACCAAGCAGCTGCTGGCCAACTATGCCGATGTGCCCGAGAACCTCATAGAGGCCATCGTGGAGAGCAACCGCACGAGAAAAGATTTCATAGCCGACCGCGTGCTGCGCATGGCAGGCTACTACGACTACTATCACCGCGGCGACTACTCGAGGAGCGAGGAGCGTGAGTGCGTGATTGGCGTGTATCGACTCACGATGAAGAGCGGTAGCGACAACTTCCGCCAGTCGTCGATACAAGGCGTGATGAAGCGCATCAAGGCCAAAGGCGCGCGGGTCATTATTTACGAACCAACCCTCGACGACGGCACCACCTTCTTTGGCAGCCAGGTCGTCAACGACCTCGCCCGCTTCAAGGCCCAGAGCCAGGTCATCATCGCCAACCGCTACGACCCCGTCCTCGCCGACGTCCTCCCCAAAGTCTATACCCGCGACCTCTTCCAAAAAGATTAATGGCAGAAGAATTAGCTCAAAACATCTTAGGTTCAAAAAGCAATCCTTTCCCAGATGCAATATCAGCAGTTGCCTGTATTGATAATTGGGAGCGTGAGGTTGTGGAAAAAAGAAAGGAAAGCGGATTGTTTTATATACCTTCGCCATCGTCTCAATTTATTCCATTTGGATTCCCAACGAGTGCTTACAATTTTGATGAATATCCTTCAGAAGATTCTTTTATTGTCTCGGCAACAGCCCCTGATACCAATAACATTTATGTACCTGAGAGCGCAAGACGTAATTTCTATAAATTTAAGCCTAATCTTTGGCATAGGGCCTTCCTATATAGGGGACAGAATGGTGATTATGTGCCGTGCAAACCATCTATGTTCAGATATGAGAAAACAGAAAAAGAGCATTATTATTTAGAAGAATGCATCATTAACGATGAATTTCAAGCATTAGTATTCTCTTTACCTTTGGCCAGACTTCTAACAACCGAAGGTGTTAAAATTGGAGGACACCGCCCAATTCATTTTGGCACAGATTTTTATGGGCTCTCTCAGCATTATGGCAACAAAACATCCCTATTAGATTTAACAAGTAATATTTCTGCGGCACTATTCTTTTCTTGTACAACATATGATTCCGCGGAGCATAAATATAAGCCTTTAAGTGAGGCCCATCTAAACAAATATCCATTAGGTGTTATATATGCATACGATATATTTAATCCAGATTTTGCCTTAAGCGCATTTAAAGATGGCACACGATTATCTGCCATTGGCAAGCAATTGTTTAAAAACCCAGGCCGTCAAAATGGCTTCTTAATTGACTTACCTATTAATGTTGATTTTGAAAAACTCGTTTACTTATTTCCAGTTCCTGACAACAAAGGGAAAATCACACGAGAACCTGTTAAGAGGGTGCACAAATTCTACTTTCGTCATGATAAGGTTCTAATTGATTTTTTGTTTGAGAGGTCTTATGGTGGAAAAGTTTTTGCGCCAGGTGATATTTTACAACGGCATTGGGACTACGTCCTTGATGAGATGAAATCTGTGAAGCGAGTTTCCCATAAGGCAATTGAGTCAAATCTCCGAAGAAATCCTAATGAAACCTTTGAGACTTTGATTAAGAAGCTCAAATCTCTCGGCTTTGAAATCACAGAAAAATCTTCGAGTTTTACTAGTGATGAAATAAAGGATTTCTATTACGAATTAAATAATGGCGGTTGGGACGATTTCTGTTCTGATATTGTTTTCCCCGGCTTTGATGGTCATAAATATTGGAGTGCATTTCATGATTTACCAACAAACCCTAATTATCGCGATTACTTCATTATAGATCAATGATGGCTGAAGAAATCCAGCAACAAGAATCCAGGTCGACTGCCAATAAACGAATAGCAAAGAACACTATAGCGCTTTATATCCGCATGGTGTTTGCTATGCTAGTGAGTCTATATACTTCAAGGGTGGTATTGCAGACACTTGGCGTAGAAGATTTCGGGACCTATGGAGTTGTTGGGGGTGTAGTGACTTTATTTGCTTTTGTCAACAATACACTTGTCGGTTCTATTCAGAGATTTCTGAATTTTGAGATTGGCAAGGGAAATCCTCAAGGTGTTACAAAGGTTTTCTCAAATGGATTTCATGTACAAGTTATATTTGCGGCCATTATCATAGTTTTAGGTGAAACGATAGGGCTTTATTATCTAAATAACTTTATGAAAATCCCTGAAGGCCGGATGTATGCAGCAAACTGGGTTTATCAGTTCGCAATCTTGACAACTGTCTTAAGGATTATCCGTTCGCCGTTCAATGCAAGTGTGATAGCATATGAACGCATGACAGTATTTGCAATAGTTGGCATAGTAGATGTATGCTTCAAATTGATAATCGTCTATTTGTTGCTTATTTCTCCATTTGACCGTTTGATAACTTATGCTGCTTTGGGCGCTATCGTATCAACTGGAATAACATTGTTTTACGTTTACTATAATAATACTCGGTTCAAGGATTGTCATATACAAAAAGGAATAGAGAAACCTCTACTCAAGCAGATGCTTTCATTCTCTGGATGGAGTATATTTGGTAGCGCGTCCTTGCTGGCAACATTCCAGGGAGTTGACTTAATTATAAATTATTTTCATGGAGTGGCTGTAAATGCAGCACTGGCAATAGCTAATCAAGTTTATGGAGCAGCATATAGTTTGACGGGCAATTTTCAAACGGCATTTAATCCACAAATAACAAAAACTTATGCAAAAGGTGACAAGACTGCATTATTTGATCTTGTTTATCGCACATCACGCTATAGCTTTTTTCTGGTAGTCATTTGTGCAATACCACTTTTCTTTGAAAGTGAGAGATTGCTAGCATTTTGGTTGGGAACTGTTCCTCAATACACAAAAGAATTCTGTAACTTAATGATTATGATATGCATATTAGATGCGCTATCTGGTCCTTTGTGGATGACCGCCTACGCAACAGGCAAGATAAAGGTGTATCAAATCATCGTAAGCTGCATTTTATTCTTGAACTTTCCGATTACAGCAATTTGTATGGCTGTCGGTTTGTCACCAGTTTGGGCGTTAATTGTTAGATTAATAATTTCTGGAGTAGGGCTGTCATATCGAGTCTTGTATATGATACGACAGCAGAGAATGCCCTTTGGTCTGTATTTGAAATCAGTTGTTAAACCAAGTATGTTAGTTTTTGTTCCAGCAATTCTATCAGTTTGGGCTCTACATGGCTTGTTTGATTTTCACACAGTAGTAATGACCATATTATTTGTTATTACAACAGGAATAATAATCCTTTTTATGGGCTTAACTCAAAACGAAAGGTTTGCATGCAGGCAAGCAATAATTTCAAAATTCAAATAGATATGCCAAAAGTAAGTGTAATTGTTTTATGTATACAAGGAATGCAGAAAAGATATTTTGAAATTCACGAATGAACCATTGAAAATCAGAATATATTATTTTATAATCTTCCACAGTCGTTTGGCAATGAAACTCTTTCACAAATAATCATGAAGATATCACATATTATTCCACTCTCGATACGCTTATATATCAATCGATGTATAAGAAAATATAAAACGAAAAATAGAATAGAATATATAAGAAAAGAAAGAGAAAGCACTCCTATATTCTATTTATTAAATATTCCGTCTCATGGTAATATGGGAGATCAGTTAATTGCTTATGCAGAAGAAAATTTTTTCAATGATAATTTTTCAGAAAATCGTGTTGAATATTTTTCAACTGGAGAATTAGAATGTGGAGTTGAATTGTTAAAACCGATAATAGCTTCAGAAGATATAATTTTCATTACTGGAGGTGGATTCTTGGGTGATGTGTATCCTGAAGAAGAGCGGAGATTTCATGATGTGATGAGATTGTTTCCTAATAATAAAATTATACTATTACCACAAACTTTTTCATATTATAAAAATAGTAAAAGCATAAAGAAAGCAATAGCGCTGCAGATGAAATGTGAAAGATTAGTGATAACAGTAAGAGAAACTTCTAGTTATAATTGTTTGCAATCTCATTTCAACAATGCTGAAATAAAGTTGTTACCAGATATGGCAACATATCTTAATTTATCAAATTTAGAATATCAGAGAAGTGGGGTTATTATTTGCTCACGAAATGATAAGGAAAAAGAAAAACAGAGTTCTTTCGTTTTTGATTCCGTAAGCGAATGGACAAAAAGAAATAATATACCGATTCGATTTGTAGATACACAAAAGCCTTATTCGGTGAGAGCAGAATCGCGTGAAGATGAGATAGATAAACTTGTTGAGGAGTTTGCGTCTTCACGATTGGTTGTGACAGACCGACTTCATGGAATGCTTTATTCTATTATTACTGGCACTCCAGTATTAGCAATAGATAATACAACACATAAAGTATCTGGAGCTTTTTATGACTGGTTTAAAGACTTTTCTTATGTGCGACTTTATTCAGAAGCAACATCTATTTACAAAGAGTTGGATACACTTTTTCAAATGGGTGGACAAAAGTATGATAATCAGTCATTCATAAATAATTTGAAATCAATAATTGATTATGCCAAATCCTAAGTTGTCTTTAATCATAGCAATGTATAATATTCGCGATTATATTGGCGAATGCATTGATTCTTGTCTAAAGCAAATTGGTGTAGATGAGGAAGATTATGAAATCATTGTTGTTAATGATGGATCTACAGATGACAGTGCAGATGTCGCAGCTCAGTACCTTGCTGGTCATGATAATGCAACCTTATTGCATAAGCCAAATGGTGGACTTTCAGATGCAAGGAACTTTGGTTTCAATCATTCGAGTGGGGATTATGTATGGTTCATTGATGGCGATGATTTGATATGTGAAAATTCAGTAAAATCAATTATTGATGCAATAGAATCTGATGCTCAATTATATATTCCAGATTATTATGAGTTATATACGAATGGAGAAACGAAATCTATTTCTTTCACTGAAGCACGCTTACCAAATGGTGTATTCAATGCATATAGATTAATTTCAGAAGATAAAATGCCATTTCCACCGATGATGGCGTGGTTGCAGATACAGAAGCGCTCATTTATAATTAAAAACAATTTAGGATTTCTTAAAGGAGCAAGATCAGAGGATATTGAATATACATCAAAGTTGTTTAGTGTTGCTACAAAAGTGCAACATATTCAAAAGAATTTATATGTGTATAGAAAAAATAGGGAAGGAAGTATTTTTACAGAACTGAAGAATAATCCTGCGTGGATTCAGAATTTGCTTAATATCTATTCTTCTGTATTAGAATATTTAAGTATTCAAGAAATAGAGGAGACTTATAAGAATAAGGTTCTTAATGTAATTGCAACCTTTATTGTTTATAATCTTTATTCTCAAGATAAAGAGAATTATTCTAAATCTCGTGTTTTAATAAAGAATCAAGAAAAAAGCATCTCACAGGTTTTTTTGCAGAGAAGAAATGTTAAAAGCGTAATAAAGTGGTTCTTTTTTAGATGTACACCATTTTGCATTTCAAAAAGAATCTTGGGCCGCTATTAATCTGTTTTCTTGATGATTGATTCAAATCTTGATAAAAGACATATGCTTAATAGATTGATTATATCACGCAGTATAGATATATTAAGATTTCCTCTTATTCTTGCCGTCATATATATACATTCTACAACAATTTCTGATGAAAATTTTGCATTATTAGAGGCAATTAGAAATATTATATCCAATACAGTTTGTCATATTGCTGTCCCCTTATTTTTTCTAATTTCAGGTTATTTATTTTTTATAAATGTTAATGAATTTAACTTGAAAGTTTATATTAAAAAACTCAAAAGTAGGTTCAAAACTCTTGTTGTACCTTATGTGTTTTGGAATACAATTGTTGTATTATTCATTGCGATAGGGCAAGTTTTATTGCCGTCTTTCTTTTCAGGTGCATTTAAATCAGTTACTGATTTTTCCTTTGAGGAATGGATTTCTGTTTTTTGGAGTGTGCAGAATAGTGGAGAGCCTATCTCGTTTCAACTATGGTTTCTTCGGGATTTAATTGTGATGATATTTTTAACTCCAGTTTTTTATTATTTGGGTCGATATTTAAAATGGATTTTAGTCCTAGGGCTAATAATTTTTCGATTGTCTGGATTTGATATTCATGTTACAGGATTCTCTTCCGTTGCAATTTCATTTTTCGGAGTAGGAGCAACATTGGGTATAATGAAATTTGAACGAATTAATCCAACTAAACTCAAAATAATTTCATTAACTATTATATACATAGCGCTTATAGTAATAGAACAGTTTTATATGGACGCTACTTGGCATGGATTTGTTCATCGATTTGATGTAATCTTAGGATGCATTTTGGTTTTTGAGATATCTTTTCTAATGGCTAAAAAGAATTTTGAGATTAATGGTATTTTAACAAAGAGCTCCTTCTTTATTTATTGTTACCACGTATTGTTCATTATGATATTTGGCAGATTGTTAAAGAAACTGTCCATTTTTAATAATGAATTGAGTGCAATTGTTGTGTATTTGATAACACCTATTATTGTTGCAACAGTAGGAGTGTTTTTATATTATCTGCTTAATAAAACAATGCCAAGGTACTTGAAATTGATATCAGGCGGAAGGTAAATAAATAAATAATTAATTAATTAATTAATAATAAAGAATGATTTCTAAAATTATTCATTATTGTTGGTTTGGGAGAACCCCACTGCCTGAAAGTGCGGTAAAATGCATCAATAGTTGGCGTAAGTTCTTTCCTGATTATGAAATCAAGGAATGGAACGAAGACAACTTTGATGTCAATGCGATTCCATACACAGAAGAGGCCTATAGAGTGAAGAAATATGCGTTCGTGAGTGACTATGCGAGGTTTTGGATTCTCTATCGATATGGTGGACTTTATTTTGACACTGATGTGGAGGTAATCAAACCGATGGATGATATAATAGCGCGAGGTCCTTTTATGGGCATAGAGGTTGAGGCAAGAGGTGCGACCGCTCCTGCGGTCGCACCCGGCCTCGGCCTTGGGGCAAACCCCGGCCTCGGCCTATATAAAGAAATCTTAGACTACTATGCGCCGCTTCATTTCTTGAAACCAGATGGAACATATAATCAAGTGACGGTAGTGAGTCACACCACAAAAGTCTTGTTAGAGAATGGTTTGAAACCCACAAATGAATTGCAACAAGTTGCAGGCATTTGGATTTATCCGAAAGATTTTTTTAATCCCCTTGACGATCTTACAGGAAGATTAAACTTAACGGCTAATACACGCTCAATCCATTGGTACACTAGAACTTGGAGCGACACTCCGAGTTGGCGGATAAAACTGTCACGGCTTTCACACCGATATTTAGGGATGAGAATTCATAAATTAAAAAAACTAATTAGATAAAACTTAGATTATGGATTTTGATTATAGCTTTGTAATACGTACAGTAGGATCAGCTGGCTATAAGTATCAGCAGTTACTTAATTCAATAAATAAATTAACAATAAAACCACGTGAAGTTCTTGTTGTACTTCCTGAGGGATATGAACCACCACAAGAGCGTTTAGGATGGGAGCGATTTGTCTTCACACCAAAAGGCATGATTGCTCAGCGTGCATTTTGCCTTGATGAGATTAAGACGGAATTTGCGGTGTTTTCTGATGATGATTGGGAATTTGAACCAGAACTTGTGGAAAAAATAGCTAAACCAATTATTGATGGACGCGCTGATGTGACTTTCCCGGTTTTTCCTGACCTTTTGCCTAAAGGCTTGCCTGTCAGAATGGTTATGGCTGCAATTGGTTCAGCAGTGCCTATTATATTTCCAGGGAGAAGATTTACAAAAATTCTATCATCTGGAAGTTATGCATATAACCCTTATATTAATAATTCATCAACTGGTGAGTATGTAGCGGAAACTGCTCCGGGATTGTGCTTTTTGACTTCTATAAAACATATGAAGAATCTACGGTTTGAAGATGAATTATGGCTGGAAAAAGCGAAATATTCGTGGGGGGATGATCAAATAATGTATTACAAACTACATTTGCAGGGCAGGCGAATTATTGGTGTTGCAGGTATTGATTTTGTTCATTTAGATGCGGGTAGTTCTTCGCCTGAACGTGCAATGAATTTGGCATATGCTCAAACTTTTTTTAAGTATATTTTTTGGCATCGTTTTATATACAATTTGCGACAAACAAGTTGGCAACGATTCTTGGTTAAAACAAGCTATAAATGGACATCAATGAGAGGCAAGATTTTTTCTTTTATTAGATATAGCAAATCAATAAAGGAAAGTAGTTCAAAAGGGCTTAAAGATGCGAAGGAATTCGTTGCTTCTTTGGATTATCTTCAACTTCCATCTATCAAATAACATATTATTTAAGTTGTTAACTTTCAATGTTTAGTCCTAGTCTATATCAAAATATCTATTTAATCGTTATTACAATTATCACAGTTGTGGTTTTTTTGTTTTATCAATCACGTGATAATAATAATGAGTTGAATGAAGCAAGTCGGCTACCCGTTTTTGCCTTTGTTTTAACAATTGTTATATCATTGTTTATTGGATACCGTCCAGTTGATAAGACATTTGTAGATATGGTTACATATAGCGATATTTTCTACTATCTTAAATCAAATAGACCTGTCTTTCATTGGAACTGGGATGAATTAAATATTTTATATGATAACCTATATGCTTGGAGCGCAACATATTTTGATACAGATAGACCATTATTCGTCATTCTAGCTTTTTTATATTTTGGATGCATTTTCATCGCATGTCGAAGAATGTTCCGAGGAAACACATTAGCAACATTGTTAGTTTATTTAGGTGCATTTTCAACATTCTCATATGGGACAAATGGCATGAAAGCCGGTGTTGCAGCAGCAATATTCTTGGTGGCGCTTTCATTTTACAATAAAAAATGGATTATGGTTTTATTGGCATTAGTGTCATATGGATTCCATCATTCAATGCAGTTGTGTATCGGTGCAATGATAGTAGCTTATTTCTATAAGAATGCAAAATTTTATATAGTAGTTTGGATTGTTTGTCTTTTTTTGGCGATATTTCATGTAACATGGTTTCAAACACTATTTTCTGGCTTAACAGACGACCATGGTGCAATTTATCTTAACCAAATTGTTGAACAAGAAGAAAAAGGGTGGGATGGATTTAGAATTGACTTTATTATTTATAGTTTTACTCCTATAGCAATGGGTCTATATACTATTTATGGAAAGAAATTAAAATCAGCTTTTTATAATTATTTATTAAGTATCTATTTAATTACAAATAGTATTTGGCTATTATGTATTTTCTCAAGTTTTACAAACAGAATAGCATATTTATCATGGTTATTATTGCCTGTGGTGTTAGTTTATCCTACATTGCATCCAAAATGGGGCGATTCTAGATTTCGAGTATTTGCAGCTATTATGATGCTTCATTTATGCTTTACTTTATTTATGAATTTTATTTATTATGGGAGATAATTATCGTATTTCTGTTATTATAGGCATTTATAATTGTGCTTCAACTCTCGTTGAAGCACTTGATTCGCTATATGACCAGACGTTTAAAGATTTCAAAATCATACTTTGTGAGGATGGTTCAAGCGATAACACCTACGAGATAGCTTCCAACTATGCCGCCAAGCACGATAATATTATTCTTGTCAAGAATGAAAAGAACATGGGGTTGAACTACACCCTCAATCGATGCCTTGAGTATGCTGACACGGAATATGTGGCTCGCATGGATGGTGATGACATATCTTTACCCACACGTTTTGAAAAAGAAATAAGTTTTCTAGATGCTCATCCTGAATATGCAATAGTGAGTTGTCCTATGATATATTATGATGAGTACGGCGAATTTGGTCGAGGTAAAGGTGGATTTGAGCCTTCAAAAGATGCTTTTATTTATGGAACACCATTTTGCCATGCTCCATGCATGGTGCGCCGAGAGGCTTATAAGGCTGTTGATGGATATACGACAGATAAGCGTCTGTTACGTCTAGAAGATTACAATTTGTGGATGAAAATGTTCGCAAAAGGATTGCGTGGTTATATGCTGGATGAATGCCTATATATGATGCGCGATGACAGAGATGCAATTCACAGAAGAAAATTCAAAGGACGCTTAAATGGTATATATGCTCATTATTTGGCGCATAAAACATTAAAGTTACCTTGGCATAAGTTCGTCATCTATTCAATTGTTAATGTGATAAAGGGGCTGATGCCAAGGTTTATTTATAAATATTTTCATAAAAAACGGCTAAATTAAGATGGAGAGAAAGAAAATATGTTTTGTGGTAGCGCGCCCTGGAGTGGCAAATGGGTTCTTAAAAGAGCCAATCAAGAAATTATCAACACAATTTGATGTTTATTTGGCAACTAATTTTGAGGGTAAAACAAAGGAACTGGATTTGCCTATAAAAGGATTTTTTGATTTCCCTATAGAGCGGAATCCAAGTCTTAAAAGCGAGTTAAAAGCTTTAAGATTGCTTTATCGCTATTACAAAAAAGAGAAATTCTTTGCAGTGCATTCACAAGCATTAAGTGCTAGTGTCTTGAATAGTCTTGCAGGATGGATGTCAAGGACTCCTCACAGATTACGAATTTTTACAGGACAAATGTGGGTTACAATGAAAGGTACTCGTAAATGGTTCTATCGAATGCTTGATAGGCTGACAGTGAGACTGAATACAGAGCTTCTCGTTGACGGCTATCCTCAACGTCAGTTCTTAATTAATGAGAAAATATTAAAACAGGGTCAAGCTGAAGTTCTAGCAAATGGCTCTATTTCGGGAGTTGATGTTAATCGATTTTGTCCATCAGAGACAGATAGATTAAAAGAACGAGAAGAAATTGGAATAAAGCCTAATCAAGTAGTATTTACATTTTTGGGGAGATTAAAGAAAGATAAAGGAATATACGAGATTCTCTCTGCTTTTAATCGAATGGCTGATGATAATAAAGATGTATATTTGCTACTCTTTGGTAATGATGAAGAGAATGTAATGAGCCACTTGCCTGAATATGAATATATAAATGAAGGCAAGAATTTTTGTTATTATGGATTAACTAGAAAACCAGAAAAATCATTGCAAGCAGCAGATGTTTTTCTATTGCCCTCATATCGTGAAGGTTTTGGCGTTTCGGCAATTGAGGCATCATGTCTAGGATTACCTGTGATATGCAGCGACACTTATGGTATGGCAGATACAATGATTGACGATGTTACTGGTCTAAGATGTAGAGTCGGAGACGTGGAATCATTATATCAGAGCATGAAGCGGTTGTATGAAGATGAATCTCTAAGAAAACAAATGGGGGAAAAAGGTCGTATGCGAGTTCTAAATGATTTTTCAAGTGAATTGGTTTCAAATGCATGGCTTGAGTTCTATTTACAACTTAAAGAGAAGTAATAATGGTTAAAGTTTTGGTGCTTGATACAGGAACGCAAGGCTTAGCAATTGTTCATTCATTAAAACAAGCATATTGCTCTGTAAGTCTTTTATATACTGAAAACCTGAATTATGCAGCCAAGTCAAGATATATTGATACTAAGATACATAATACTTTTTCAACTAAATCTGATGATTATCTATATTTCTTAATCCAAATAATAAAGAAGCATAATATAGACGTAGTAATACCTATGAGTGATGCGACAGCAGATTTCGTTAGCAAAAATAAGGACGAGCTAAGTCGAATTGTGAAGTTCTCAGCTCCCGACTATGCCGATTTTATGCGAGGATATGACAAGAATCAGCTGATGACACTTTGTGCAGAGAAAGGGTACCCACATCCAAAAACTTTGGACTTGTCAAAATTCGATATTGAAAATGGCGAGGAACTGAAAACTTTTCCATATCCAGCAATGCTTAAACCCAATTGCACCACCGGTGGCAGAGGCATGACTAAGGTCAATGACTATGAACAAATGCAAAGAACATACCTTGATTTGCACAAGCAATATGGCGATTACCATTTGCAGCAGTTCATCAAGCCTGGTGGCCGTCAAGTAAAAGTTCAGTTATTTGTGGGTGAGGACCGGAGTTTAGTCGCATCATCAGTAATTGAAAAGAGACGCTGGTACCCCATTCAAGGTGGAAGTAATTGTTGTGCGATTACTATTAAGGATGAAGCTATAGTTGATATATGTTACCATATATTGCTTGACCTCAATTGGTTTGGCTTTGCAGATTTTGACCTAATCGAAGATCCTGACACTCACCAACTGTTAGTGATGGAAATTAATCCCCGTGTTCCGGCATGTATAAAATCTCCAATAGCAGCAGGACTCAACTGGGGAGAGGTTATAGTGAATGCCGCGCTTGGTTTACCACAGAAACAATATAACTATCGTGAAGGGGTAATTCTTCGCCATTTGGGATTTGAAATGCTATGGTTTATGAAATCGCCCAACCGATGGCATGCGAACCCTAGTTGGTTTAAGTTCTTTGGAAAGGATGTTTATTATCAAGACATGAGCGATTGGAAAGACCCAATGCCTTTCCTTTCCGGTACATGGCGTAATTTCAAGAAAATCATTACAGGTCATGGTAAAGGAGCGGTTTGACTATCTTGACATAGCCCGTGGTTTGGGTATATTAATGGTAGTGTGGGCGCATATTCTTGTAAAGGGATGGTCTCACGAAGTGATATATTCCTTCCATATGCCATTATTCTTCTTCCTGTCAGGAATGGTGTTCCAAAAGAATAAATACGTTTCGTTCAGCGATTTCTTTACCCATCGAGCCAAACGTTTACTCCTCCCGTATTTGATATATTCAATAGCAACGTGGATTTTCTGGGCAGTGTTCAGATATGTGCGTCATGATGAGGTGGATAGCTATCTGATGCCGTTATTGCAGACTTTTATCGCTCAGGGCAGTGGCGCGTTTTTCGTGCATAATTCTGCACTGTGGTTTATCCCATGCCTTTTCTTGACAGAGATTCTGTATTTCTTTATCTGCCGGCTTGGCCATGTTTGGAGCATTGTTGTTTGCTTTGGGTGTGCAGCAGTTAGTTTTATATTGGGAAATGTTTATGGCGATGATTATTGGTTTTTGCTTCCATGGAATGCTGATGCCGCGCTAATTGCGTTGCCGTTTTATGCTGTTGGCAATGTGCTGTTTCAAAGAATAGGGCATAGAAAGATAACCCAATCAGTATCAAATAATAGATGGCCTTATTTTATATTATGTGTTTTACTTACCATTCCATTGGTGTGGAGCTCTTTATATTTCGGCGAATGTTCAATGGGCTCAAGTTCTTATCAATGTAGTGGTATGGTTTTCATGCCAAGAGCATTTCTCGGCATAGCGTGGTTGCTGATTGCTTCACTTTTATTTGGAACAATTCAGACTCATGATGCCATTACATCGACTGCAGTCAGATACTTCAAATGGTCAGGTATAAAGAGCTTAGATATTATGTGCCTCCATATTCCGCTGAAGGGTGTCTGCATGATTTTGGTTGGGATGGCATTGCATGTATCTGTTGATGACGTGAGCTGTTCCAATCTATACTCACTTGCCTCATTTATTTTGACAATGATAGGGTGTTGGTTTGTCATACGATTTATTGTGGAAAATGTTGCCAAGATAAGATTTAGACTATTAAAGAAATGAATGTACTAACATTTGATATAGAGGAGTGGTATCTTGAAAAGGCACTCAAAGGAGATCGAAAGGAACGATATGCTCAATTTGATGCATACCTTGATGAAATTCTAAATCTTCTTGACAAGACAGGAATGAAAGCAACATTTTTTTGCGTTGGCAAAATGGCGGTACATTTTCCTGAAGTAATCCGCTTAATCAGCGAGCGAGGGCATGAGATAGGATGCCACAGTGATGTTCATACATGGCTTAATAAGATGACTCGCCATGAGGCGATGGAAGATACACATATCGCTGTTGACTCATTGGAACAATGTATCGGAAAGAAGGTTTTGAGCTATCGCGCTCCTGCTTTCTCAATTGGAGAGAACAACAAATGGGCTTTTGAGATTCTCTCAGAGTTTGGCATTAAACGCGATGCTTCAATATATCCTGCATCACGGGATTTCGGTGGATTTCCAAATTTTGGGAGCAAAGAGCCGACCATTGTATCTTATGGTGGAATAAGTATCAAGGAATTCCCCATTTGTACAACGTCATTATTTGGTAAAGAGTTTGCCTATTCAGGGGGTGGATATTTTCGATTCTTCCCCTTGTGGTTCGTGAAACGAGAGATGAAGAAGGCCCCATATTCGATGTGCTATTTCCATATAGGAGATTTGTTGCCCGAAACAAATGGACTGATGTCACGCAAAGCATATGAGGATTACTTCAAAGAGAATGGCTCATTGTTAAATAGATATAAACGCTATTTTAAGAGCAACTTTGGCAAAAAGAATGCGTGGGACAAATTGCAAAAGCTTATTGTCTCTGTTGATTTCCAGAATCTTGATGAAGTTGACTCGCAAATAGATTGGAGTAAATGTCGCAAGATATCTTTAGATTGAATAAACCATGAACAAATACATCACTAAACTCCTGCGGGGCAAGTATATTAACAGTAGCTTGATATTGCTGATTGACATCATTGTGTCAACGCTGGCATCATGGGTGGCCATCTTGTCGGTCGGGGCACTGATGAGCCATTATGTGCTGCCTCGCATGGAGATAGTATGGTACACTGCCATCGCCCTTGTCGCCTCAATCGTTTTCTTGTGGCTGTGCAAGACCCACCAGTCCATCATTCGCCACATGAAGCTGCGCGGTATCGCTCGTTTTGTAGGTGCGATACTGGGCAAAGAGGTGGTGCAGACGGTTTATTTGGTAGGATTCAGCACTTGCAACTTGCAGCAAATAGCAGGTTGCCTTGCTGCCGATTTCTTCATGACTCTGTTCCTGCTGTTGGGCATGCGTGTGGTCATGCAGATAGCGTATGACTACATCCGCGCCAATGCCAGTGATCGCCATTCGACCGACCGCGTGTTGGTCTATGGAACCGGCGACAAGGCCGCCTCGTTGATTACGAGATTGCAGAACTCGCCGCACTATCGCATAGTCGGTTTCCTCGCATATAGCGAAGAACGTAAGCATCTGTCAATAGCTGACCAGCCGCTATATACGTTCCGCAACATGACCGACCTGTCGATGTTGATGGACAAGACCAATGCCGGCATGATACTTTTTGCCCACAGAGCAGATGCTCGCACTGAGGAGAATCGCCTCATCAAGTTCTGCCGACAGCAGAACATTAAGGTGCTTTATGCGCCTACGATTGACGGCCTGTCGTCAAACAATGATGCGCAGCGAGTCCGCGAAATCAACATTGAGGACCTGCTGGAGCGTCCGTCAATTAAACTGTCAATGAAGGACATCATCGCCAACTTCCGCAACAAGACCATTTTGGTTACAGGTGCGGCAGGATCCATTGGCTCAGAGCTATGCCGCCAACTGGCGACATTTGGCGTGAGCAAACTGGTGCTGTTTGATTATGCCGAGACTCCGATGCATAACCTGCGACTGGAGTTTGAGGAGTCGTTTCCCGATGTAGAGATGGTGCCCGTGATAGGCGATGTGAGGAATCTCAGTCGCCTTGACTTTGTGATGCGCAGCCATCATCCTCAAGTCGTCTTCCATGCTGCGGCCTACAAGCATGTGCCGCTCATGGAGGAGAATCCTTGCGAGGCCGTGCTCACCAATGTGTATGGCTCCCGCAATGTGGCGGACAAATGTTTGGAATATGGTGTGGAGAAGATGGTGATGATTTCGACCGACAAGGCCGTTAACCCAACCAATGTGATGGGTTGCTCTAAGCGACTCGCGGAGATTTATGTACAGTCACTCGGGCTGGCGGTAGAGCGAGGAGCGGTGAAAGGCAAGACGCGTTTTGTCACCACCCGATTCGGTAACGTGCTCGGCTCAAATGGTTCGGTCATTCCTCGCTTCAAAGAGCAGATTGAGAAGGGCGGCCCCGTGACTGTGACCCATCCCGACATCAACCGCTTCTTTATGACCATTCCTGAGGCGTGCAAACTCGTGATGGAGGCCGCCACCATATCCATAGGCAACCAGATATTCATCTTCGACATGGGCGAGAGCGTCAAGATTGCGCACCTTGCCGAGCGCATGATACAACTCGCAGGATTCCAACCCAATGTTGATATCAAGATAGAATACACAGGTCTGCGTCCTGGCGAGAAACTCTACGAAGAGGTGTTGGCCAATGAGGAGAATACCATGCCAACGGGTCACAGTCAAATCCGCATCGCCAAAGTTCGCGAATACGATTATGGCGAAGCCTCAAAACAGGTCAACGATTTGACCACTCTTGCGGAGCAAGTCAACATCCCGGACCTCATCCGCTTGATGAAGCAAATCGTCCCCGAGTTTAAGAGCAACAATTCCCCATACGAACAATACGATAAAGAAGAAACAGATGTATAAGCGGTTTTTTAAGCGGTTTTTGGATTTTTGGATTGCGTTGATTGGGTTGATATGCATCTCACCGTTGTTGCTGGTGGTGACAATTTGGTTGCATTTTGCTAACAAGGGTGCCGGTGCGTTCTTCTTGCAGGATCGACCTGGCAAGGATGCCAAGATTTTCAAAATCATCAAGTTCAAGACAATGACCGACGAGCGTGATGCCGATGGCAACTTGCTACCCGATGCTCAGCGCCTTACCAAAGTTGGGAGATTTGTGCGATCCACATCTATCGACGAATTGCCACAGCTTTTCAATGTACTGAAAGGTGATATGGCATTGATTGGACCGCGCCCTCTATTGGTAAAATATTTACCACTTTACTCACTAGAGCAGGCTCGCCGCCATGAGGTCCGTCCCGGCATTACCGGTTGGGCTCAGTGTCATGGGCGTAATGCCATCAGCTGGACCGAAAAATTCAAACTTGATGTGTGGTATGTGGACCATTGCAGTTTGAAAACCGATATAAATATTATATTTACGACTATAAAAAAAGTCCTCCGTCGCGCCGATATATCCCAAGAAGGCGAAGCCACGATGGAGGCTTTTAATGGACATAATTAATTGATATGTTAAATAATATTCTATTTTGTAGTGCTGGCCGACGTTCTAAACTACTTAAAGATTTTAGAGAATCCCTAGATAGCAAATCAATAATTGTTGCAACCGACCATCAGGCAACTGCGCCTGCCTTGTATTTTGCCGACAAGCAGTATATAGCACCACTAATCAGTGATCCTGGATATGTCGACTTCCTTCTTGATATTTGCTGTAAAGAGAACATCAGAGCGATAACTACACTTATCGACCCCGAGATTGAGATTCTTGCCAAGAACCGTCAGCGGTTTATCGATAACGGCATTTTGCCATTGTGTCCTTCTAAAGAGACAGCACATCTATGTTTTGATAAATTTGCCCTGTTTGAGCACCTTAACAAGAATGGCATTCCCACTGTGCTCACTTATGATTCATACGACAATTTTCTTCGGGGACTCACGAAAGGCGACATTAATTTCCCGGTTTTCATCAAGCCACGTACTGGTAGTGGCAGTGTGGGAATTCATAAGATTCATAATATTGAGGAATTGAAATCTTTTATTTATGAAGGCGAGCATGAATATATCATCCAAGAGTTTATGGATTGCGAGGATTGTGATGCTGATGTATATATTGATACAATTTCTCACAAACCCGTCTCAATGTTCTCCAAGCACAAGATAGAAACACGGATTGGCGGGGCAAATAAAACAATTTCGTTCAAAGACGAACGATTGTTTAACTTTATTAAACAAATCTGTAAGGTTCTTGAATTTAATGGCCCTGTTGATATGGATTTTTGGTATCGTGATGGTGTTTATTACTTGAGCGAAGTAAACCCTCGTTTTGGAGGGGCTTATCTTCATGCCTATGGTGCTGGTGTTAATTTTGTGCCTCTTATTGTCAATAACATCAATGGCATTGAGAACAAAGAAGATATAGGCAACTATAACGAAGATGTCATCATGATGATGTATGATGACGTTGTAATAATCAACAAGAAAGACTTAGTATATTAATTATTTGTATAGTAATAAAAAATTGCGATTAATCTTTTCCATTATCATACCGGTATATAATGTTGAGCGATACTTAAAGGTTTGTCTGGAGAGTGTCGTTCAGCAGCATTTGTCTGACTATGAGGTAATCATGGTGGGCGATGGCTCAACTGATGGTTCGGGAGCTATTTGCGTTGCAATATTCTTCTTTTGCTCAGGCTTTACATTGTTTCTTGGTCAAGAGCGTCGTTTTGACAACTGGTATAAACGTAGAATAAGCCGAATTTATCCAACAATTTTAATGTGTGGGGTACTTACCGCCTTTTTTTGTTGATCTGTCATATAGCTAGCATTTAATGGACATAATTAAAAATGAACGAACTGGTATCGATATTCTGTCCTGTCTACAATATCTCATCACGATATCCTGGCGCTTTAGAGCGATTTTTGGACAGCGTGAGGAATCAGACATATACCAACATAGAGGTTGTTCTTGTGGATGATGGCAGTACTGATGATTCTGCTGCTGTTTGCGACAAATGGGCTCAAATGGACAACCGTTTCCGTGTGATTCGCCACGGCAGCAACAAAACCATCAACAAGGCTCGCGAGACAGGTTTCCGTCACTGTACAGGCCAATTTGTGTTCAATGCTGACCCCGACGATCTGCTCCATCCGCAGGCTATTGAGGTTCAACACTCACTGCTCACCGAACATCCCGAATGCCAGGCAGTGTTTGGCCCTGGCCCTGGTCCTTTCTCAGTCATTTTTCATGAGAGTGAAATTAATTTCGTCCCTATCGACACCCCCAATTATGAGGTGAACGAACACCCGGAATCCCTCGTTCTGCGGAATGGGAATCTTACTTTCTGGAACAAACTTTTTCGCCGTGAACTGTTGGAGACGATTGATTGGGATGTGACAAGAATTAATGACTTGCACCTCATGTTGCAGATATGTCTTAAAATCTCAAAGTGCGTAAATCTCAAGGATACGACATATTATTGGGTGCAGCGCAAGTTGTCAGTAACACATACAAACCATGCAGAATCGACAATAGAGAAATTCGACACTCTCATATTGGATTGGAATAGATATATTAGTGGCAAGCATCCCGAATGCTATGCCGACTTCCTTTATAGAGCTTATAATATCGCTAATTCTGGATATAGTGCACTTACTGATAAAAGAGTTAAAAAAGCTTGGCGAATGAGGATTAATGAGTTATATGAACTTTCTTGGGGTGACTATATCAAGAGTGATGCTCCCAGGCTCGAAAAGCTGGCCATGTGGTGGGTTAAGCGTTATCCGGCACACAAACCATTTTTGAGCCATATAAATCGCATGATAAATCGAATACATTGAGCTTTGTATGTCTGTTGACGATAAGGAAAAGATGTTTTAGAGATTTTAATATTGAATTATTGAGATGGATTTATCCTTGATCATTCCGGTTTATAATGTTGAGCGGTACTTGCCAATGTGTCTTGAGAGTGTCGTCCAGCAGGGATTAGAGGACTATGAGGCGATTCTTGTGGATGATGGCTCTACCGACGGTTCAAGCAAGATTTGTGATGAGTATGCTGCGCGGTATCCTCAGTTTCGGGTGATTCATCAAGAGAATCAAGGTGTGGCTTTGGCTCGTAATCGGGGTATTTCTGAAGCAAGAGGTGAATACATCTTGTTTCTTGATTCTGATGATTTCCTGGTACCAGAATCAATAGGACAAGTGCTTGCGAATGCTTTGCAACATGATGTGGATATCGCCTGTTTCGGCTCTATTAGTGGAGAGTGGGAAGAATTGACAGCAAGGTCAGCATCACTCGAGAATAAACATTGTGGCTCGTCGAGGGTGATGAACGGCGATGAGTATATTGCGACGCACAATTTTCTCGCGACAGTATGGTGGTACATAATAAAGCGCGAGTATCTTCAATCACTGAACCTCTTGTTTCCTCAAGGACGGCGCCTTGAGGACGGGTGTTTCACTCCATTCGTTCTTTTACACGCAAAGAGGATTATCCATATCGACGCCATCGTATATTGTTACGTTAGGCAGTATGGCAGTATCATGCACAACAAGGACAGACAGCGGAATTTCGAAATGCTTTCCGACTATGCTTTCGCAGCTAAGACCCTCTCCGACGGATATGAGCGGAACCGCGGTCGGATGTCGGCGCAAACCTCTGGCCGATGGATGGGGTTGGCAAACAGCTACAGCTTCTTCGGACTGCTGAAAGCTTTACGCCTTGGTGAGGCAAAATATATGATTAAACATTTAAAGTCGCAAAAGCTCTATCCATTCG
Source organism: uncultured Bacteroidales bacterium (assembly GCA_946412245.1). Taxonomy (GTDB): domain Bacteria; phylum Bacteroidota; class Bacteroidia; order Bacteroidales; family Muribaculaceae; genus Sodaliphilus. Next base: position 11,304 of record CAMKGM010000017.1, on the reverse strand, counting down.
AGATGTTATATGAGGTGGATTACCCCGGGAAGAAATGGAAATTGCTGCATTGGCTTATGAACCACGAACGCATATGGCGAGCGTTCAGTTTATTATTCAAGATTATAAGACCATTTAGATGAAAAAACTTGCAATCATATGTGCGGGCGGCTTTGGCCGCGAGGTGGCTTGTATTATCAACAAGTTGGCGGAATGGGACCTCATGGGTTTCTATGACGATGGATTTGAAACAGGAATAGATACGGGCTACGGCGAAGTAATCGGGAGTATAGATGACTTGAACAATGTGCAAGAACCAATTGACGTTGTTCTCGCAATCGGGAATCCCGAAATAGCCAAGCAAATTGCGGCACGAATCACCAATCCGCTTGTTTCCTTCCCCAATATTATTGATTCCGAGGCATATTTCTATGATCGGGATTCGCTGAAAATGGGGAAAGGCAACATCATCGGGCCGAACGCCTCAGTCAGTTGTAACGTCACCTTAGGCGACTTCAACGTCCTTAATGTGTTTTCTCAAGTTGGGCATGATGTTGTCCTCGGCAACCACAATGTGGTGATGCCCTCGGTGAATATATCAGGCTCGGTCGTGGTTGGTGACGGCAATCTGTTTGGCGTAAAGTCAACTGTTATTCAGGGTATAAAAATCGGAAACAAGGTTACGCTGGCCCCCAATTCAGTGCTTACGCGAAACGCAAAGGATGACAAGACTTACCTGGGCAATCCCGCGAAAATAATTATTTGAAATCTTAATGGAAAACTATTTGAGCTTTCACCACATTGGAATAGCATGTCGTGACATTGAGGCGACAAAGCCGTTTTATATCGCCCAAGGATATGTGGCGAGCGAAACGGTTTTCGATCCAGTGCAGAGTGTGAACATCTGCTTCCTCGACAAAGCTGGAATGCCGCGAATTGAGTTACTGTCTCCCATTGGCGTGGACAGCCCTGTCGTTCGTACTCTTGAAACTTCGGGTGTTGCGCCTTACCATATCTGTTATGAGGCTGATGACATAACGGTAGCCATTTCGAGGTTGAAATCCCAGCATTTTGTGTTGCTGAAAAAGCCTGTCCCAGCCTGCGCCATCGGCGGAAAGGCCGTGTGCTTCCTTTACAGCAAGAACGTAGGCCTTGTAGAACTCGTTGAGAAATGAAATATTTTATATTCCGTAATCAAACTATAGAGCCCTTTTTTGGAGATAGTAATGTGGGCTATTCCGGCTATGGTGATATCAGTGTCATACCCGACGCTAATAGCTATGTGTGGTTTTATCAGCCCTCAATCACACCTGACGCGAAAGTTGTCTCTCAAGAAGTAGGCAACTATTACGATAAGCTCCAAATGGTTCTGCAGAATATCTCACAAGACGCATGCATGATAGTGTTCACGCTGGATATTCTGTTTAACGTGCCGGTTACAGGCGACGATTTCGACGTTCAATCCGCTATTTGCGACTTCAATGCCAAAATCTTTGATTTGGCCCAACAGGACAAGCGCATCAGACTGGTCGATTTCAGTGAATTCACAAGTCGTTACTCTGTTGACCAGTTGGTTAACTGGAAGTTCTATTTCACTACACAAGCCGTTCTCAATCCGAAACTGGCCAAAGAATTCAAAGTGTGGTGGGCGCACAAACAGGAAGAACTGGCACTGAAGCGCAAGAAATGTCTTGTGCTTGACCTCGACAATGTGCTTTGGGGCGGTATCCTCGGTGAAGAAGGTGTGGCTGGAATCAAGATTGGTGGCGACTATCCTGGAAACGCTTTCACTTTATGGCAACAGGCATTGTTGCAGATGAAAAATTCTGGCGTAATCCTTACGGTATGCAGCAAAAACAACGAGGCTGATGTGCTTGAAGCATGGGAGAAAAACCCGTTTATGGTGCTGCGCAAGGAGCACATCAGTGCATGGCGAATAAACTGGCAGGATAAGGCAACAAACATCAAAGAACTGGCAGATGAGTTGAACATCGGGTTGGACAGCATGGTCTTCGTCGATGATAACCCAACAGAACGCGAATTGATACGGCAAGTCTTGCCGATGGTCGAAGTGCCGGAATTTTCAGGCAAGCCCTACGATCTTATGCCTCTGTTCAGGAAACTGGTCGACAGGTATTTCCGAATCTACTCTATTACCGACGAGGACAAGGTGAAGACTGAGCAATATCGTGCCAATGTTAATCGCAAAGCTGCTCAGGCCGCTTTCGGCAATATGGAGGACTATCTCCGAAGCCTAGAGATGAAATTGGCCATTATGCCAGTCAACGACTTCAACTGCACTCGCATTGCCCAAATGACGCAGAAAACAAACCAGTTCAACCTCACGACTCACCGCTATACCGAAAATGATATCAAGCAGATGACAAATGAAGGATGCCCTATATATGCCATAAGTGTGAGCGACCGTTTTGGTGATAATGGCATTACAGGTGAAATCATTCTGCGACCTAAAGGTAAGGACAGGATGATCATAGATACATTCTTGCTGAGTTGCCGCATACTAGGGAAGGGAATTGAGTTCGCTTTTTTGGACACAATCTTAAACCTTATCGCAGACAAAGGTGTAAAAATGGTTGAAGCCTGTTACATCAAGACCGCCAAGAATGGTCAAGTTGCTGATTTTTTTGATCGCTCAGGCTTTGCTTTAACTGTTGTGACAGATACTATTAAAAATTATTTATTGGAACTTGCCCAACCACGGGAAATAAAGGACTATTTCAGAATTTCATTTAAATAATCTATAATATGGACGATAGAATTTTAACAATCATGAGGGATATCTTTGAGGACGAAGCAATAGACACAACATGCAGTCAAGGTAATTGTGAGAAGTGGGATTCGCTTCATCACCTCAACCTTATCTGCGAGTTGGAGGACGAATTCGATGTGGAGTTTGAGCCAGAAGAAATTGCCGAAATGACAACATTCGCAAAGGTGAAAGAGATGTTGGTGAGCAAATGTTGATACATAATATTGTTAATACATTTTTCTGTTCATGTACTTATGTTCTCACAGTTGACGATTCTTCATGGCTTATCGATTGTGGTGATGTGGAGCCAATATTATCTGTAATTAAGGGGAAAAATCTAATAGGTGTGTTGTTGACTCATGCACATTTTGATCATATATATGGACTAAATAAACTGTTAAAGCTGTTTCCTAATACTTTGGTTTACACTAATGAATGTGGCAAAGAAACTCTACTAGATGTTCGTAAGAACATGTCTTTGTATCACGAGACGCCTTTTGTTTTTGAATTCCCAGAAGATATTAGGATTGTCAATGATGGAGATGAGATTGAACTATCTGATGGACTTAAAGCTAAAGTAATGGCAACTCCAGGACATCACCCAAGTTGCCTCACATATATTATTAATGACGCAATTTTTACAGGAGACTCTTATATTCCAGGAACTAAGGTTGTGACTAATCTGCCAAAGGGCAACAGGAAGCTGGCACAAGAATCGCTTGACAAGATAATGCAATTGGCTAAAGAGTGTACCGTTTATTCTGGGCACCATGTTGAATAAACTACTAAATTTCTAATATGATGTCTAATATTAAACGAAAGAAGATTTGGTTGTGCTTGGCTCATATGAGTGAGGCGGGCGAGGAGATGAAGTTTATCAAGGAGGCGTTTGATACTAATTGGGTGGTGCCTCGGGGCCTAATGTGAATGGATTCGAGAAAGACCTTGAGGACTATATGGAACCTAACTACTGGTTGAATACCATTACCGTTGACCCGTACAAATATGGAATGGACTATGAGCAGTTGCGCCAGGTTCTCGATAAGGCAAACATCGAATCACGTCCATTGTGGAAACCCATGCACATGCAACCAGTTTTCAAAGGTGCTCCTTCATATGTGAACGGCGTGAGCGAATCGTTGTTCAAGGTAGGATTGTGCCTACCGAGTGGCCCTATGGTCACCGATGAAGACTTGGCTTATATTGTAGAAACAATTAAGCAAGCAAAGAAATAAAGATAATCGCGTTTTCCCTAAGGCGATGAAAACACAGCAAGTGGTGGTTTTTGATCTTGATGACACGCTGTATAAGGAGGTTGACTTCCTAAAGTCGGCCTTTCGGGAGATTGCCGATACGATAGGGCATCCCGAAGTGTATAATTTCATGCTCAAATGCTATCGTGATGGAGAGAACGTATTCAAAACGGTGATTGAGCGGTACAATCTTTCTTATACTGTTGACCAATTACTTGAGATATATCGCAATCACAAACCTGATATTACTCTTAACACTTCAACTGTTGCAGCACTCAATGCGCTCAGGGATAGGGGTGTAACAATGGGGCTTATGACTGACGGCCGCACGGTTACCCAGCGCAACAAAATCAAGGTGCTCGGCTTGAGTCGTTGGATAGGGGAGAACGATATCTTGATTTCAGAGGAATTTGGTTACGGCAAGCCCGACATCCATTGCTACGAGTACTTTATGAACCGTTATCCTGAAGCTGTGTTTTCCTATGTGGGCGATAATTTGTCAAAAGATTTTGTGACGGCTAACAGGTTGGGTTGGAATACGATATGTCTCCTGGATGACGGGCGAAATATATTCAAGCAAGACTTTGATATTGACGAATCGTATTTGCCGAAGCACAAAATTTGCTCTATCAATGAGGTTCTGTCGCTGATATGACATAACCGCAATCCAAGCAGACACAAAACACTTTCAATTGCTCCCGATGCGGAGCAATTTTTGTTTTATAGCGTGCGGAAAAATTCAGATATATACGTCATTTTATGCATAAGGGTCAATTTGCAGGATAGTGAATGACTGTGGTGCTGATGAGTACCTATATACATCATTTTAGGCGTATAAAATCATCCGTGTTTAATGGGCTCCATGTGCACGGTGACGTGGGTTTGGTTGCCGAATCGCTCCTTGAGTTTGCGCTCTATCGCCGTGGCGCGCAGGTGTGACTGCTCCAGAGTCATTTTCCCGTCCATGCGCACATGTATCTCAATGGCTATTCGGTTACCAATGCGCCGTGTGCGCAAGTTGTGAGGCTCACTTACATCGGGTTCGCTTTCTATCAGCGTGCGTATTTCCTGCTCCATGTCGTTAGGTAGCGAACCTTCTGTCAGTTCGTCGATGCTGGTTTTTAGCAGTTTTACGGCAACTCTCACCAGCATGAGTCCCACCACAATCGAGGCAATGGGGTCAAGTACTGCCCAGTCGTGGCCCAGCAAGATTGCACCACCAATGCCAATGGCTGCTCCAATCGATGACAGGGCATCGCTGCGATGATGCCACGCATTGGCAATTACGGCCTGAGAGTTTTCTTTGCGTCCCACACTCACGGTGTAGCGGTAAAGTGCCTCTTTCACAATAATAGATACAAGTGCTGCCCATAGTGCCAATCGGCCTGGCATCTCAATGGGCTCTCCACCTATCCAGTTGGCGATTTTTATGCCACCCGACACCACGATGCCTGTTGCGGCTGCCACAAGGGCAAGACCTATCACAAACGATGCAATGGTTTCGTATTTTCCATGACCATAGTCGTGCGACTCGTCTTGTGGACGTGAGCTTATGTTTACAAAGAAAAGTACCACAATATCGGTTGCAAAGTCTGACAACGAGTGCACGGCATCGGCAATCATCGCCGAACTGTGGCCCACAATGCCGGCAATCAGCTTAAAGGTTAGCAAAGCTACATTGCCGGCACTGCCCACCAGGGTTACCTTAATTATATTGCGCTTTCTTCCCATATTGTTGTTCTGTTATTGGTTTGTGCTGTCCTCGCTATACTTTTTCTCAAAGAAGTCTTGATGTTGCTCGCCCCATTCAAGCATGGCATCGATGATGGGAATGAGCGACATGCCCAGCGCGGAGATAGCATACTGGCTGCGCGGCGGCAGTTCGGGATAGATGATCTTTGTCACCAGTCCGTCGTCAACCAATTCCTTGAGTTGCAGGTCGAGCACACGTGGGGTGGCTTCGGGCAAAGCCTTATGCAACTCGCTGGGACGCATACTCGTGTGGCGCAGTTCGTCGAGGAGGCACGACTTCCATTTTGAGTCTATCAAACTGATGGTTAGCCTCAATGGGCAACTCAAGTCAACTGGAATCTTTCTCTTGTACATGGTTTGTTCTCTTAGTGTTTCCGGATGCAAAGTTAGCTATTTGGTTTGAAATAGAGGGTATGTCGAAAAATAATTCAGTACATGAAAAATTATTCGGTACTTGTGCATTTGGTTAATAGTGCCTAATTTTGCACCATATTTTATTAATATAAACAAATGCTATGAAACGAGATTTAGGAGTGATTCAGGCTGTTTACCCCATGCCGGTGCTCATGGTTGCAGCCTACGACGAGAATGGCAAGGTGAATGTGATGAATGCTGCATGGGGCAACATTTGCGACATGGATAAGGTGGCTCTCTTCATAGGTGAGGACCACAAGACAACGCAAAACATACTCAAGAGCAAGGCTTTCACGGTGAGCATCGCTGACCGCGAGCACATGGACGCTGCCGACTTCTTCGGCATTGCAACGGGCAACAAGATGGACGACAAGTTTGAGCGCACTGGCTACACTGCCATCAAGAGTGAGCGTGTGAATGCGCCTATTATCGAAGAGTTTCCTGTGGTGATGGAGTGTGAACTTGCCGATGTGATCAGTAACGAACACATGCACTGCGTGGTGGGAAAGATTGTCAACGTGGCAGCCGAGGAGAAAGTCCTTTCAGAGAACGGCAAGATTGCCCCTGAGAAACTTGAGGCTCTCATCTTCGACCAGTTCCAACATGGCTATTATGTCACCGGTGAGAAGGTGGGGCAGGCCTGGAACGCAGGCAAGCCGTTGATGAAGCTGTAGGCTATTTGAAAAACTTGCTGTGCTTGATGAAGAAGTAGCCAATGGTCATCAACACGACTGAGATGCCTACTGCAAGTGGAAATCCCATCCACCAACTCTCCATGCCATTGGGCACATTCATGCCGTAGTAACCTGCAATCACGGTGGGAATCATCAACAAGATGGTCACCACCGTGAGTGTTTTCATAATGCGGTTCAGATTGTTGCCGATGATTGAAGAATAGGTCTCTTGCTGGCGGTCAAGAATGTCGTTGTAGATCGAGGCGGTGTCAAGGGCCTGCTGAGTCTCAATTTCCACATCTTCGAGCAAGTCCTCGTTGTGAGGAGTGGTGCGTAGTCTCTTTTTGAGACGGGCCAGTACAGTCATGTTGCCTTTGAGCGAGGTGATGAAATAGATAAGGTGCTTTCCGATGCTCATGCTGTGCATCAATTCCTCGTTGTCTAATTTCTTCTCAATGCGCTGCTCGGCGGCATTCATCATCGCGTTTATTTGCTTGAGGTACTTCAGATACCACACTGATGTGGATAGCATGAGCTGTAGCAGCAAGTCAAACCCCTTGCAATTGTTGACGCGGCGTTGCTTGCTCCAGCGTATGAAGTCATCAAGTACCTCGTTGTCAAAGTAGGCCACAGTTATAAACACATCGTCTCGAATCAGAACCGCTACAGGTGAGGTTGATAAGATGATGTCGCCATCCTTGTCAACGCTCTTGTTAGGTACCCGCACAAACACCAGCGTCCAGTTGTTTTCGTGGTCAACACGAGGCCGCTCCTCAATGTCGTTGGCATCGTGAGTGAAATCAGGAACATCAAAGCGCTCCTTCAGCAACGACAGGTCTTCTTCGGTGGGCTTAGTGACCTTAATCCAGCATCCCGATTTCCATTGGTTTATCTCGCTGAAACCATCTTTGCATTTCCAGAAACTGATCATAGACTTGACGCATTTTGTTTATTTTCGCAAAGTTACACAAATTTCTGTAAATAAGCAACTGGTTATGAATGCCGAGATGAACATCTAACATGTGACATGAATAAATGCAGGAAAAAAGAAGGATTATTTGTGAATGTTGTGGATTGTTTGTAATTTTATGACGATAAATGTTGTAGGTTTTCATGTCACGACAGTAGTGAGATGGATTCACTCTTAAATTGAAACAAGAAGACGGAATCAGGAATTATGAAGGTTACTTTTGAGATACACTATGTTGCCGGCAACAGTGAGGAACTGTGTTTGGTTTCGTGCAACGATGGCAAGCGCTGGACTATGAAGCGCGGTGATGGTGGTTGGTGGCATGTGACGGTAGATGTCAAGCGAGCCTTTGCCTACAGATATTGTTGCGTTCAGCCGAATGTCGTGCGGTGGGAGGAAGGTGAGGCCCATAGCCTGGTGTTGCATCAAGGGTGCAATAGGCTTCGTTTTGTGGATGCATGGCACGAAGTGGATGAGCAAAATTGCTATACGGAGCCAGTAGCTGCATCGCTTGTGCCAGAGGACCGCGTAGAAGTTGAACCGAAACCCGGTTTCGCTTTGTTGATGTTGCGTGCCAATGGTATAGAGCCGGGGCTGCAGTTAGCGGTGTGCGGCGACAATGGGTATTTAGGATATTGGCAGCCTGATGATGCACTGTCTATGACGAGTGCCGGAAATGGCTTGTGGGTGGCGCAATTCCCTCTGCATCAAGGAGAGAAGGTTGAGTATAAGTTTGTGTTGAGGAACTTAAAAACCGGTGTCATATTATGGGAACGCGGTGAGAATCGCATAGTGTGTGGGTCGTTAACGGCGTGTGAGGCTACTGTGGTGCGCGACATACTTCTGCGCCTTGAATTATAGAAAACATCCCTTACACATTATTATATATATAGTACCTTCATGCAATGGTCGAGTTCCGGGAAATAAGAAATAGCAAGTGTAGCAGTTCTGAGTACATGCGACGGCTATTTGCCATTTTTATGGGTGAGAACTGGGTGTGGTTTGTGTTTCCATTGTTAGGTTTGTTAAGTTTTTCAGTGCTGAATGTGGATTTTGTGATAGTGGCACTGATGGCTATTTTCATCGTGATTCCGATGGTGCTGACTTTGCTTTACTTTAACTATGCACTGACCGATGAGGCACGCTTGTCAATTAGTAAGACATATATTAAACTAAAGGATGAAGGGTTGGCTGTTAATCGACTGAAAGATAGTGACGCTGTATCTCAGCTATCGGAGGCTGATAATAAGGAGACGGTAGTTGTTGAAAGTAAGGAATATGGATGGAATGAGTTCAGTGGAATGATAGTGGGTAGCTGGGGGGTGGCATTGCGTCACGAAGGGCGTTACAGGCTTTTTTTGATACCGGAGGGCGCGTTTGACAACGAAACACACAAGGCATCGTGCATCAGTTTCATAAAGAAGCGGATGAGGTACTGAGGGTGATGAGGTGGATGGGAACACTTGGGAAGGGTGGGAAATGTGGGAAAGAAGTGAGGAAGGTTTTGCTGCGCTTCGCTTGCCCTTCGGGCTCCCGTTCGGTCGCGAGCACTTCGTGGTTGCTTCGCTTCGCGAACCGCACACCGGCCTGGCGGCCGACTCTTGCTGCAAAACTTCCTCGAGCGCTTCGCGGTTCAAAGAGCGAGGTGGTGGTGAGGGCTGCGACGGGAGTCGCAGCATAGGGGAGACCAGAGGCGGTGCTGACGGTGTGGGGTACGAGACTGCGTCTCGCAATACATAGACATGATGCAGAATGAGGGACTGAGGTTGAGTTGGCGATAGATTACCTTTATCCATTGCAGATGGCAAAAACAACTTGCACACGGGAGGTTATTAGATGGGTTGTGATGGGGTCGTTATTGGTTGTTGAGGAGTTCGTAGTAGGCGGGGTCGTAGGAGACGGGCTCTTCGTAGGCGCAGGGGTCCCAGGGAGTGGGGTTTTCTTCTTTGTCGTCTTCATAGTCATCGTCATCGAGGGGCTCGGGATGCTCGTTATCTATATGGTGTTCACTCTTCGAGGAACACTCACCGTCGCCGTTCGCTCCCCAGCATTGCTGCGCTTCGCTTGCCCTTCGGGCTCCCATTCGGTCGCGAGCACTTCGTGGTTCGCTTCGCATCATGCTGGGGTTTTTTGCTTGGTTATCGCCTTCGGCGATTGCTGGTGCTGAGGTGGAGGGGGTGGTAGCTGAGGTGGAAGGGGTGGAGGGGAGGATGGTGGCGCGGGCGTGGCGGCGGCGGTCAAGTTGGATCATGAAGGGCAGCGGACGGTTGGGGTCATCGTCCTCGGGGTTGTAGAATGGGAGATTGGGGTACTGGTCGGGCTTGATTTCGCGGGCTGAGTTGGTTGTCGGGTCATAGATGTAGGTCTTGCCTGTGACGGGGTCTTCGCGTCGCAGGGGCAGGTCATTATCGTCTTCAAGGAGGGTGTCTACTCCGCCCTGGTCAACGACACGGTGTGAGTCGACATCGTAGGGGTTGATGGGTTCGGTCGTCATGGGCGGCAGGGGTTGTAGCCGCGACGGCACAGGTGGGCGACTGTCGGCATCGTAATGCTCCTTGAGTAGTCGCCCGACCTGTGACTTGGAGATGCCGACGTGGTCGGCAATCTCGCAGATGGTGAAAGATTTGTCTTTGTAGTCAAGGACCGCCTTCAGGACTTCCTCGCGCGTTCGGTAGCCGAAGTCGCGCAGGAGTTGGCGCTCGTTGCCGCCGGTCATGAAGTCGCAAAGGGTGAGTGACTGCGACTTTTCGTCGAAGCGTAGACTGGCGGTGATGACGTTCTCGTCGTCGTAGATGACTTCGCCCATGCGCGACTTGTGCTGCTTGATGTAGGCCGAGATGCCCTTTTTGCGGCGTTGGTAACGGTTGGCCTTGCTGAGCGAGAAGATGGAATCGAAGGAATAGGCGCACTCATAGGAGCCGGCGATGTGCTCGAGGGTGATGGGTTGGAGGGGCTTGCGGCGGCGTGCGTGGGCCAGTACGAGGATGGAGATGCGTTGCTGCTTGACCCAGGAGCGGAGCGTGTTGAGGACGTAGCGGACATCGGCCGGGTCGCCGGTGCCGAAGAGGCAGGCCATTTCGCCCTGGTGCCAGAGTCCGTGCCAGAGGTCGACCGGCGGTGGTGTAGACTCGACGACCTCGTAGGCCGAGCGGGTGATGAAAACTGACTGGCCGCCCGGGTTATCGGGGTAGCGTTTGCCGTCGGTGTCGGCGTTAAGGTCTTCGAGGGAGCTGACTCGGAAGTAGTTGGTGAGGGTGTTTTTTTGTTCTGGTGTCATGGTGGTAGGTTTTAAAGTTAGTATTTGGGGGCAAAGATAAGGGATGGGGGGAGCGGTGGAAATGTTAATCGCACAGAATGGCGGTTGTCAGTTGGCAGTTATCAGTTGGGGGTCGCCTCCGGCGACGAGAGAGGAGTGTCATCAGTACCCCCCTTGATGGTTGTGCCGCTCGCTATCGCTCGCTCCGCAACCATCAAAGGGGGCATTCTATGTTT